>JANPAO010000137.1:0-2221 GCA_031429955.1 Phenylobacterium sp.
CCCATCGCCGCCATGCGCATGGCCTTCGGCGAAGACATGTACATCGTCTGGTTCCAGAAACCCGGCATCGCCGACGCCGCCCTCGCCGCCGACGTCGACAAGACCATGCGCTTCTTCATGCGCACCCCTGCGGCCCTGGAAGGCCCCGTCGGCCAGGCCAATATCCTGGCCGACTCCGCCCCCGCCGCCGAGGGCCAGCCCACCTTCGCCTTCGGGGACGCCCTGGCGGCCTGGGACAAGTCCGACACCGCCAACCAACTGCTGAACGCTGAGGAACTGGCGGCCTTCGTGGAAAGCTTCCAGGCCACGGGCTTCACCGGCGGCATCAACTGGTATCGCAACTTCACCCGCAACTGGGAGCGGTCAGTTGACCTGCCAACCCGGGTGGACGGCATACCCTGTCTGATGATCATGGCCGAGAAGGACATCGTGCTGTCGCCGGCCATGGCCGACGGCATGGAGGAGGTGGTGAGTGATCTGGAGAAGGCCCTGGTGAGGGATTCTGGTCACTGGACGCAGCAAGAAAAGCCGAAAGAGGTCAATGACCTCATCCTCGGCTGGATGGAGCGCCGCTTCCCGGTCTAGATTGGCCGCAATGGAACGCAACTCCCCACAGGTCACCATATCCTCGCCGGCCAATCGGCGCGGTCTCTTCCGGGAGAACGAGCCCTTTGCCCATGGCTGGCTGCCCACGGGCGGGGCCCACGAGATCTTCTACGAGACCTGCGGCAATCCGGACGGCAAGCCCTGCGTGATCCTGCACGGTGGTCCGGGCGGGGCGATCAATTCCACCATGCGGCGGTTCTTCAACCCCGATAAGTGGAACATGACCCTGTTCGACCAGCGCGGCTGCGGCAAGTCACGGCCCAATGCCAGCCTGGAGGACAACACCACCTGGACCCTGATCGACGATATTGAGCGGCTACGGATCCATCTGGGCGTCGAGAAATGGACGGTGTTCGGCGGTTCCTGGGGTTCAACCCTGGCCCTGGCCTACGCCATCACCCACCCCCAGCGGGTCGAGGCCCTGGTCCTGCGCGGGGTGTTCCTCCTGACCCAGCGGGAACTCCGCTGGTTCTATCAGGACGGCGCGTCTTTCCTGTTCCCAGATGCCTGGCAAAAATTCCTGGCCCCGATCCCGGAGGCCGAGCGGAGCGACCTGGTGGGTGCCTATCACCGCCGCCTGACCCACAGCGACCGCCGCGTCCAGGCCGAGGCCGCTGCGGCCTGGAGCCAATGGGAAGGCGACACCATCTCCATCCGTGGACCCGAGGCCAGGCCCTCGAAGTTCAACGAGATCGACTTCGCCATCGCCTTTGCCCGTATCGAGTGCCACTTCTTCGCCAATAAGGGCTTCTTCGCCGAGGACGGCTGGATCTTGAAGAACATCGGCAAGATCCGGGGCATTCCCGGCTGGATCGTCCAGGGGCGCTTTGACGTGGTCACTCCGATGGAAAGCGCCTGGACCCTCAAGACCGCCTGGCCCGAGGCCAAGTTCGACGTGGTCTGGGATGCCGGTCATGCCTCCACCGAACCCGGTATCGTCGATGGCCTGGTGCGGGCCACGGACCAGGCCTATGCGATCTGAGCCACGGCCTAGATAAAGCTGCCCTTGCCGCTGGTCACTTCGGAGTAGCGGTGGACCCGGACCGACTGCACCAGGCCAAAGCCGATCATCACCGTGGCCATGACGGTGCCGCCATAGGACAGCATCGGCATCGGCACCCCCACCACGGGGGCCAAGCCCATCACCATGCCGCCATTGATCATCACATAGAGCGCAAAGGTCGCGGTCACCCCCGCAGTGGCAAGGCGTCCGAAGTGGGAGTGGGCCAGGGAGGCTGTGCGCAGGGCCATGAAGATCACCACCCCATAGAGGAACAGCACCGAGAAACAGCCGACGAAGCCAAACTCCTCGGCCAGGGTCGCAAAGATAAAGTCAGTCTGCTTTTCCGGCAGGAAGTTGAGCTGGCTCTGAGACCCAAGGCCATAGCCCTTGCCCAGGAACCCGCCCGACCCCAGGGCGATCTTCGATTGCAGGATATGATATCCGGAGCCCGAGGGGTCACTCTCAGGGTCCAGGAAGGTGAAGATGCGTTTGCGCTGATACTCGTGCAGCACGAACATCACCTTGGGCGGCACCGAGACGACAGCCGCCCCATGGCCGGTGGCGATCACCCGCCAGTCGAGGCCCGCCAGAACCACCACCGCCTCGCCGGTC
>JANPAO010000138.1:0-2982 GCA_031429955.1 Phenylobacterium sp.
GTCCCGGCAGGGGCACTTCATGGGGCACGGCATGTTGGCAAGCCAGATCGCCACCCTGGAGCCGCCGGAGCCCGAGGAGATCCTGCTAAGGCTCGAGATCACCGATGCAACCGAGATTCAGGTGGCCAAGGTGCTCTTGGCCTTGGGTTTCAGGGACTGACGCCGGCTTCGTCAGCCTGGATCAGGGCTAGCAACTCAGCAGCCGCCGAAACTGCGATTACCTCCGGCGCGCGCCCCCCCAGACCTGGAATGCCCAGGGGGCAGGAGAAGCGAGCCAGTTGGTCGAGGTTCACCCCGTCATGAGCCAACTGGACCCGGAACGCCTCGCTCTTCTTGCGCGACCCCAGCATGCCGCAATAGCGGAACCGATCTGAGGTGAGCACCGCGCGGGCCAGGAGGTAGTCCAGCTCGTGGGTCGGGCTGGCGATCAGGGCGAAGTCGCCGGGCTCCAGACAGCCCGCCAGTTCCACAAGCTCGGCTTGGGACAGGATGGTGGCATGGTCGGCCATCTGGGGCCGGACATCATAGGCCTCCACCACGAAGGGCAGCAGCGCGAACTGCCGGGTAAGGGCTTGACCGACGGGGCCTGCCCCAAAGATCGCCAGCCTGGGGCGGCGTGGCGCAGGTACCGGGTTCACGGGTCTATTCAGCCACCATGACAGTGGGCTTGGCCGGCTGACCGAGGCGGCCTAGCAAGGCCTCATATTGTCCCCAGAGTGCGGGGGGCATGCGGTCGCCGAAGGTTTCATAGGCCGCCGGGATCAGGGCCGCCTCCTCCCGCCAGACGTCCGCATCGACGGTCAGCAGCAGATCGAGTTGTGCCGGGGTCAGGGTCAGACCTGAGAGATCCAGGCTTTCGGCGGTCGGCACCCGACCGATGGCCGTGTCGGTGGCGTCGGCTTCGCCAGAAAGCCTGGCCACGATCCATTTGAGAACACGGATGTTTTCGCCAAATCCGGGCCAGACGAACTTGCCCTTCTCATCTTTGCGGAACCAGTTGACGAAATAGATTCGGGGCAGCTTAGCCGGGTCGGCCTTTGCGCCCATCTTGAGCCAGTGAGCAAAATAGTCGCCCATATTGTAACCACAGAAGGGCAACATGGCGAAGGGGTCGCGGCGCAGCTCGCCGATCTTGTTCTCGGCGGCGGCTGTGCCTTCGGAGGCCACATTGGAGGCCAGGAAGACGCCGTGGGCCCAGTCGAAGGCCTCGGTCACCAGGGGCACGGCACTGGCGCGGCGGCCGCCAAACAGGATGGCCGAGATCGGCACACCCTTGGGATCTTCCCACTCCGGGGCGATCACCGGGCACTGGGAGGCCGGCACCGTGAAGCGGGCATTGGGGTGGGCGGCAGGCTGACCGCTGTCGGGGGACCAGGGCTGGCCCTTCCAGTCGGTGAGCCCCTCGGGTGGGGTGTCGGTCAGACCCTCCCACCAGACGTCGCCGTCGGCGGTCAGCGCGACATTGGTGAAGACGCTGTTGGCGTGGAGGGAGTCGATGGCATTGCGGTTGGTCTTCTCGCCGGTGCCTGGCGCGACCCCGAAGAAGCCGGCCTCAGGATTGATGGCATAGAGCTGGCCGTCCTCGCCAAATCGCATCCAGCAGATGTCGTCGCCGATGGTCTCGGCCTTCCAACCCGGCAGGGTCGGCTGCAGCATGGCCATGTTGGTCTTGCCGCAGGCACTGGGAAAGGCGGCGGCCACAAACCGAACCTGCCCCCCCGGCGAGGTCAGCTTGAGGATCAGCATGTGTTCGGCAAACCAGCCCTCGTCGCGGGCCATGACCGAGGCGATCCGCAGGGCGAAACACTTCTTACCCAGCAGGGCGTTGCCGCCGTAGCCAGAGCCATAAGACCAGATCTCCCGGCTCTCAGGGAAGTGGACGATGTATTTGATTTCATTACAGGGCCACGGCACATCGGCCTGACCCTCGGCCAAGGGCATGCCGACCGAGTGCAGGGCCGGGACAAAGAACCCGTCCTTGCCGATCTCCTTCAGGGCACCAGCCCCCATGCGGGTCATGACCCGCATGGAGATGGCCACATAGGCGCTGTCGGTGATTTCCACCCCAAGCTGGCTGATTTTCGAACCCAGGGGGCCCATGCTGAAGGGCACCACATACATGGTGCGGCCCTTCATGCAGCCCTTGAACAGGTCCTGCAGGTCGGCGCGCATCTCCGTGGGGTCTAGCCAGTTGTTGGTGGGCCCGGCATCGACCTCCTTTTCAGAGCAGATGAAGGTCCGGCTTTCGACCCGGGCGACATCACGAGGGTCGGAGGCCGCAAAAAAGGAGTTGGGTCGCTTGGCCGGATTCAGCGGCTTGAGAGTGCCACCTGCTACGAGTTCAGAGGTCAGCCGGTTCCATTCGGCGTCCGATCCATCGCACCAATGCACCCGATCTGGCTGGGTCAGGGCGGCGGTCTTCGCCACCCAGGCCAGTAGGCCTTCGTGCTGTGTCGGAGCGGGAAAGAGCCCTGGGATAGACGTCGTGGCGGTCAAAGCAGAAACTCCCAGCCGGACCCGGACGCCGAGGCGCCTCATCGTGGGGCCGATCCCTAATGGGCCAGATCGTAAATGGCGAGAGCAGCAAAGCAAAGCCGATGCCGAATTCTGTGATCGGAGCGCTATTGTCGCCTTACGGCAGGTCCGGGATCACGACCCCACTGGATCTTGGCCGGTCTTGAGCGATCGCCAGGCACCGCCACCCCGGCCTGTGCGACCGCATCAGACCGGGGCTACGCAGCTTGCATCGGCGACTGGAGACCCGACGACACACGAGCACGGAGCCGGCAAGGTACCCCGTTAGATCTCAGAAGCCCGACCAAGGGTGGATTGGTCAAGTCCATTTGTCTCCAGACGACACGACCGGCAGGCGGAGATAGATCCGGGTTCAGCCCCCTGCCACGCCCTAAGTCCTTCAAGATAAACATTTCTTTCAGTTTCAAATTACTCCATCCGAGACGACCAGGGTCTAGGGTTGGAAAC
>JANPAO010000139.1:0-8751 GCA_031429955.1 Phenylobacterium sp.
CTCGAGGCCTGGCTGCCGGGCCAGCCGACCGATCCCCCGGTTCCCCGCGTCGCCGTGGTGGGAGCCGGCATTGCCGGGGCCAGTGTCGTCCGCGCCCTGCGTGCCCTGGGGTGCGAGCCCTGCCACATCGAAGCGCAACACCTGGGTGCCGGGGCCTCTGGCAACCCCGCGGCCCTGGTTACCCCGCGCCTGGACGCGGGGAACCGGGGGATCGGTCGGCTGGCCCGGCAGCCAGGCCTCGAGGCGTTCACGTTTGCGGCCATGACCCGGACGCTTGGCCACCTCAAAGCCGGCGGCCTCCAGGCCCCGTCGCACATCGCCGGCCACGGTGAAGGTCGCGGCCCTGGCGCCTGGGGCCGAATGGCGCGCCACCTCCCTCAGCAGGGGGGCCTCCCACATGGCGGGATTGAGGGCGGGGGAAAAGCCGTCCAGGAACCAGGCGTCGGCCTGGCCCGTCCATCCTGCCAGGGCGGTGCCGGCCTCCATGACCGCCAGGTCAAGAGTTGCGGAGACCTCGGGCAAGTCCACCCGGTGGAGACCCCGCGCCTGTCCGGGCCATCGGGACAGAAGAAGCTGGGTCAGATCGGCCAGCTCGGGCCAGGCAGCGAGCGCCCGGGCCGCTTCGGTCGCCGTCAGCGGGTGGGCCTCGACACTGAAGATATGGAGATGGGCCCCAGGGGGCTTGGTGGCGCGCCACAGATGCAGCAGGGCCAGAATGTTGAGGCCGGTGCCAAAGCCCAGTTCCCCCACCACGAACCGCCTGCGGCCCTGCCAGGCCTGCGGCAATCGGCACCCGGCCAGAAACACCGCGCGGGCCTCAGCCAGGCCATCCTCGCGGGAGAAGTAGATGTCGCCATAGAGCCGAGAGCGCGGACTGCCGTCGTCAGTCCAGACCAGGGGGGAGGGCGGCGCGCTCATAGGTTCCGAAACGGAAAAGGGCCGCCCCCGAGGGGACGGCCCTTCCCAAACCCAGATGGGTAAAAGGCTTAGTGCTTCGCGGCTTCGGCAGCGGCGGCCGGGGCGGCAGCAGCAGCAGCGGCCGGAGCAGCGGCTTCGGCAGCAGCCGGAGCAGCGGCGGCAGCGGCGGCGTCAGCAGCGGCAGGAGCAGCGGCGGCAGCGGCGTCGGCAGCCATGGCGTCGGCGGCGGGAGCAGCGGCTTCAGCAGCCGGGGCTTCAGCGGCCTTTTCGGCCGGCTTGGCGCAGGCGGAGACCGACAGGGCGGCGGCGGCGGCGGAGGCGACGAGCAGCTTACGGAGAGTGGCGGAGGTCATGTGCGAGATCCTTGAAGGTTAGACGTTTGAAGGCACCCAATGAGACGCCCCGAGTCGGGAAGGCCCCAGAAGGAGGAATATGCCCGGGTTCGCGGAGAGGACAAGGCCGAGACCTGCCTCACGCTTGTCAGGCGATAGCAGAAGAGCCGCCTCGAGAGACGGCCCTCCGTAGAAAAACGAGAAGCTTACTTCTTCTCGGGAGCGGCCGGCGCCATGGCGTCGGCGGCAGGGGCAGCAGCAGCGGCCATGGCGTCAGCGGCCGGGGCAGCAGCAGCAGCGGCAGCATCCGCCGTGGCGGTGGCGGCAGCGTCGGTCGCGGTGGCGGCGGCGTCGGTCGCCGTGGCAGCGGCGTCGGTCGCTTCAGCAGCGGCGGCATCGGCCTTTTCGGCGGGCTTGTTGCACGCGGAGACGGAGAGGGCGGCGACGGCAGCGCCGGCGACGAGGAGCTTGCGAAGCAGTTCGGAGGTCATGTGGCGGTCCCCTTGGAAACGGAGTTATGCGCTCGACTCGCCCCAGATGGGAAACGCTGCAAGCGCGAGTGAGGAATATGCCGTGGTTCGCGACAAGGGCAAGACTTTAATTCACGCTCTCGTGATCACTTTCTGCCCTGCGGTCGTCAAGTCTTTGAATTGGCGTGATTTGCCGATCACGGGGTTCGTGAACTCAAATCCTGGCCTCACCCGCCCCAGCGGCTATAGGAGGTCGGTTTGGGGAGTTTGGTGATGAGTCTTCCAATCCAGGGCCTGGCGCGCCGAACGACGGTTGATCTTCCGACGCGGGGCGGGACGATGGCTGGCCTGGAGTTTGGCCCCACCGACCGGCCGGTGGAGGTGCTGTTTCTTCACGCCAACGGCTTCAATGCCGCCACCTATTCCAGCATCCTGGCGCCCCTGGCTGTGACCCACCGGATCCTGGCCGTGGACCAGAGGGGGCATGGGCTTACCCGCCTGCCGACGGTCATCGAGGGCCGCCGGTCCTGGTATGATCTGCGCGACGATCTCCTGGCTCTGATGGACGCCCTGGGTCTCCAAAACCTGGTGCTGGCCGGCCACTCCATGGGCGGCACGGCCTCCATCCTGGCCAGCGCCTGGGCACCGGCACGGGTCAGGCGTCTGGTGATGTTCGACCCGGTTGTCCTGTCCCCACAGATGGTGGCGGCCAGCCGGGCGGGATC
This sequence comes from Phenylobacterium sp., assembly GCA_031429955.1. Lineage (GTDB taxonomy): Bacteria > Pseudomonadota > Alphaproteobacteria > Caulobacterales > Caulobacteraceae > Phenylobacterium. The sequence continues at coordinate 2,446 of JANPAO010000139.1, forward strand.
GGCCATCGAATCGCCCCTGGTGAGCGGGGCTCTCCGCCGCCGCGCGGTGTTTTCCAGCCGGGCCGCCGCCCAGGAGGCCTATCAGGGTCGCGGGGCCTTCAAGGCCTGGACCCCCACCATGCTCACCGACTATCTGGCCGACGGCTTGATGGAACGCGCCGACGGTGAGTTGGAACTGAGTTGCGCCCCGGCCTGGGAAGCCTCCAACTACACCGCTCAGGACCATGATCCCTGGGCCGCCTTTGCCGCCATCACGGCCCCCATCGACATCTACCGTGCCGAGCAGGGCTCCACCTTCCGCGTCGAGGCCCCGGCCTCTGATCTTGCGGCCTATGGCAATATCACCGTGGAGACGGTCCCCGGCACCACCCACTTCCTGCCGATGGAACGCCCCGACCTGGTGGTCAGCGCCCTGCGGGGCGCCCTTTAGGCTTCTGTTTTGTCGCACGTTTGTTCCGAAAACCGGTACCCATTTTTCGGAACGCGCTTCTAAAGAGCCAATCCCGGCGTGATCTGAGCCCGGATCTCAGCCTGGGCCTGCGGCGAAATGTCCACCACCATGCGCGCATCGAGGTCGAGGCTGATGACCACGGCTTGCGCGCTGCACCAGGGGCGGCCGCTGATGGGATCGACCATCCAGTGGATCACCTGGCGGGTCCGGTGATCGCAGCCGGCGATGCCAGATCTCAATTCCACCGAGTCTCCGGCCTGCGGCCAGCCCAGGTATAGGACCCGATACTCCAGCACCGCACCGCCGATCCGCAATTGCGGCGCGCCCGGCACCGGCACGGGGCCAGGGCGGCTCTCCCCAAACAGGCGGCTGACCCCATCCGAGACCCGGCCGATGAACATCTCCCCGCGCATCCGCCCAAAGACGTCGCACTCGCCAGGCTGGATCACCCCCATGCCGATCCGGGTGAGGCCGAGCGCCAGGGCGCGCTCATGGCTGGCGGTGGCCATGACCGGCGCCAGGTCCAGCCCCCGAGCTGCCGCAAAGGCTGGCACCTCCACCTGCAGCTCCGCCGCCTTGGCCAGAATGCGCGCCGGCCAGGGAAAGGGCCGAAGATCGGACCCGGTGACATGGGAGACCTGGACCTGAAAGCTGGCCGCGGGTTCGCCCGACAGATGGCGAATGACCAGCAACAGTCGGGCATCGGTCTCGCCCATCTCCACCACCCCGCCATGCATGATCAGGCAGGCCCCGGGCCGCGCCTCACGGAGGAAGCGAATGTGCTGCTCACGCACCACCAAGGTCGCCGCCGCATTGGCGGCAAAGGCGCGGGGCATTCCCAACTGCGCGGCCAGGCCAGCCAGCCCCTCCAAGGCCTTGGCCACCCAGAACCGGACGTTCAGGTGCCCCATCTCGTCGCATTCCCAGGTGTTGACCCCACCACCCCAGACCTCAACACCTTGGCTCACACCATTCCCCCGCACTGACTGGGATCGAACTTAGGCGCGTGCGTCTGTAACCAATAGGGGGAAGCTGGCGAATTCCTGGGCAAGGTGCCAAGCTCAAGCTGGTCCTGGGAGGGAATCGATCATGTCAGAGCCGCCGCCAATGAAGGTGTTGGTCTACCGTCACGCGGTGGTCACGCGGATCACCCACTGGATCAATCTGGTGGCCCTGGTTCTCCTGCTGATGAGCGGCCTGCAGATCTTTAATGCCCACCCAGCCCTCTATTGGGGGCAGAAATCGACCTTCGCTGACCCTTGGGTCTCCATGACCGCAGTGGAGCGGGGCGGTGAAATGGTGGGGCTCACCAAGATCGGGCCCCTGACTCTCGAAACCACAGGCCTGTTTGGCTATTCCGGCAAGCCTGGGCTTGAACAGGTTCGCGGCTTCCCGTCATGGGCCACCATTCCGGGGTACCGGGCTCTGGTCGATGGACGTCACTGGCACTTCTTCTTTGCCTGGGTCTTCGTCCTCAACGGCCTGGTCTACCTCTCAGCCAATCTGCTGAATGGCCACATCAAGCGCGACCTCCTGCCGACTAAGGACCAACTCACCCCACGGCATCTGTGGCACGAGGTGGTGGAGCACGCCCAACTGAAGTTCCCCAAGGGCGAGGCTGCGCGGCGCTACAACGGCCTGCAGAAGCTGGCCTATGTCGGGGTCGCCCTGGGGGTCTTGCCCCTGATGGTGCTGACCGGCCTGACCATGTCGCCGGCGGTCAATGCGGGCCAGCCCTGGATGTTGTGGGTGTTCGGAGGGCGCCAGTCGGCACGCACCCTGCACTTCATCTGTGCCAACCTCATCGTGGTTTTCGTCCTGGTCCACGTGGCCATGGTGTTGCTGTCAGGCGTCTGGAACAATCTGCGGTCGATGGTCACCGGCCGGTACGCGATCGAAGTTGAGGGAGAGGCCCGATGAGCACCGCAGACACTCGCCGGGGTTGGCTCAAGGGGCTGACCGTTGGCGTTGCCGGCCTCTGGCTCACCGCCTGCAACAAGGTCAATGACAACCCCAAGGTTCAGGCCACCCTGCAAAGTGCCGAGGGCCTCACCCGTCGCGCCCAACGGCTGCTGATCAGCCGCAAGGCCATGGCTGTGGAATACACCGAGGCCGATATCTCCAAGGACTTCCGGGCCAACGGCTCCATCAGCCCCTCCGACGAGCCCTATCGCGAGCTATTGGCAGCCGGCTTTGCCGACTACCGCCTGGTGGTGGACGGCCTGGTGGACCATCCCCTGTCCTTGACCCTTGCCGAGGTCCGGGCCCTAGTCTCGCGCAGCCAGATCACCCGTCACGACTGCGTCGAAGGATGGTCGAGCATCGGCAAGTGGAAGGGCGCGCGCCTGGGTCCGCTGCTGGACAAGGCCGGCCTGAAGGACAACGCCCGCTACATCGTCTTCCACTGCGCTGACAGCCTGGAAATGACCCTGGACGGGTCGGGCCAGTATTATGAGAGCATTGACCTAATTGACGCCTATCACCCCCAGACCATCCTGGCCTATGAGATGAACGGGGCCACCCTGCCGGTCGCCCATGGGGCCCCTCTGCGGCTGCGGGTGGAGCGCCAGTTGGGCTACAAACACGCCAAGTACATCATGCGGATCGAGGCGGTGTCGGACTTCGCCCAGATCGGCCGGGGCCAGGGCGGCTTCTGGGAAGACCGCGGCTATGAGTGGTACGCTGGGATCTGACGGCCTCTACCAGGGGGTTTTGGCCACCAGGTCAGATTCGACCTGACAGGCCGCCGCGTCGGGCTTGGGACCTACCTTTCGCAGGGCGGAGATCTCGGCGCGAACCGCGTCGAGATCGGACCTGAAGGTAGCGTCGCCATGCCAGGTCGACACCAGGGCCGCGCCATTGGTCCGTCCGGCATCGACGGCGCTAGGGCTGTGCACACCGCAAACCACCCGACTCTCCCCAAAGGCGCGCCCACGGGTCAGGATGGGCGTCGCCCGGTCCGGAGCAATCTCGGCCAAGACCAGGGCCACGGCCCAACCCCAGGTGGCGTGCCCGGAGGGATAGTCAGGGCTGGCGTCCAGGCTGGCATTCCTCGGGGTGCAGATGTTGCCCTTTCCGGCGATCAGATAGGGCCTGGGCCGCTTGAAGACATCCTTGACGCTGGACACCTGGCGGCTGGCATCGATGCCCATGCGGTTCATCAGCGACAGCAGACGCGGCGCCGTCTGGGGTGAAAGAGTCACGCCCAGGGAACAGCCAAACGTGCCCAGCATGGTTGCGGGAAGGGACGGAACGTCGGCCTGAGCCAGGGACCAGCGGGGTGAGCCCTCCAAGGCGCGCGTGGCCTTGAACACTGCCTGATCCTGCGCCTGGCGGCGGGACTTACTCACGGGCGGCGGCGGTAGGATGAGCCCCGCATCGGGCCAGCTCTGCGGCGTCAGATATCCGGTGGGCAGGGAACGTGGTGCGGGGGCTGGTTGCGCCAGAGCGACCTCGGTGGCGACCAAGGTGCTGATCAAGCCCAAAACGATCTGTGTCCGGCGCATCACATTCTCTCCTCTGTCGCCGACCATCATGCTGATGATCGACGCGCGCGCAATGCCGAGCGTGAAATTGACTTATTTAATAAAATCCCATTGAAAAATTAAGTTTGATGACTTAAGTTGAGACTGAGAATGGAGTTCTCCGTTGACGAAGGCAAAGGTTCAAGACTGGCAGGCCCTGACCCAGCTCACCGGCACCTCGCCCTTGGTGGTGGAGCGGGTGCGCCTGGCCGACCGTGACATTGTCATCGAGGGTGCCTTTGAGCCCCCCCAACTGGCGAGATTGTCCGCCGAGGATCAGGTCTTTGTCGCGGCCTTCCTGCGAAGCCACGGTTCTATCAAGGAGATGGAGCAGGTGTTTGGGGTCAGCTATCCGACGGTCAAGGCACGCCTGAACCGCATCGCCTCCAGTCTGGATGTCTTTGACTTGCGCCCCGCGCCATCCCGCGCGGAGGTTCTGGATCGCTTGAGCCGCGGCGAGATCAGCGCCGAGGATGCGATCGCCGAACTGGAGTCGGGCAAATGACCACGCCACATGCTCCAGAGCTCCCGCCGGCCTCCACCGGGCGAGAGGTCGTGGTCGCCAACTCGGCGCCACGGGCTCTGGCGGTCATGAGTGCCCAGGCTACGCGCCTGCACTGGTGGACTGTAGCGCGGAAGCCGGAACCCCGCCCGCGGCGCCAGATCCGCCTTTGGATTCCGGTGACGCCCTTTCTGCTGCTGTTGTCTCCCCTGATCTTCCTGATCATGGGGATCGCGGTCCTGCTGCCCCGGCCCTTCGGACTCAATCCGGCCATGGCGGTTCTGGGCATTGGGCGCCTCTTGGTGGCGCTCAGCGGCACAGAGGTCGATGTCGACACGCGATCAAGCCATGTCCGCCTCAAGATATTCTAGGAGTCTAGCGATGAGCGATGACCGCCGTACGATCCTGCAGATGTTGTCTGAGGGAAAGCTCACCCCCGACGAGGCGGAGCGGCTGATGGCGGCACTTGAGGGCAGCGCCTCGCATCGGCTTTCTGGGGGTCCAGCCAAGGCTGCGGCGAAGTATCTTCGCGTGGCGGTCGATAGCGAGGAGGGCCACGGCGGCCCGACCAAGATCAATATCCGGGTGCCCATGAACCTGTTGCGGGCCGGGGTGCGCCTCTCCAGCATCCTGCCGCCCCAGGCACGGGACAAGGTCAACCAGGCGATGCGCGAGAACGGCGTGCCCTTCGACATCAATGCGCTGAAGCCGGAGAACCTCGAGGAGCTGGTGGCCCAGCTCAATGACTTGACGGTGGATGTCGATCAGGACCGGACCAAGGTGCGGATTTATTGCGAGTAGCGAGCCACTCACTGAGTTCGACCGCCACGCGCCTGGCGTGACGGCCGCTCTGCTTCTGGTTAGCGGGCGATCTTCTGGAATAGCTTGGCCCACCGGGGCTTTTCGCGGGTCTTCCAGGCGCCCCGGTGCCAGGCGTCCGACGCGATCAGCGGTACGACGGTGCTGGCCTCGGCAAACACCATCTGTTCCCAGGTGACATCGACCTTACCCCAGGAGCAGGCCTCCTTGAGGGTCGAGGACGAGCAGGCCCCGTCGCGCACGTCGGCCACCGTGATCTGGATGGCGTACTTATGCATGTCCACCTCGTGCCCCAGGATCTCGGCGCAGACCACGGTGTCCTGAGCGAAGTTCTTGGGTACACCGCCGCCGACCATGAACAGGCCCGTGGTTCCCGCGGCGATCTTCACGTCGGTGAGCTCGCGGAAGTCGGCCACCGAGTCGATGGTCAGATAGGGCTTCCCCGCCTTCATGTTCTCCACCTGGTGCTTCACCAAGCCAAAGCCAGCCGATGAATCGGTGAAGGCCGGGCAGAAGATGGGAATGTCCAGCTCATAGGCCGTCTCAATCAGCGATCCCTTCTTCTTGGCATTCCCGGCCGCCAGCCACTTGCCCATCTCCCAGATGAATTCGCGGCTCGAATAGGGGCGGGGCTCCAGCATGTTGCAGAGCTGGAAGATCACCTCGTCGCAGTTCTGGAGCTCTTCCTCGTCAATATAGGTGTCGTAGATCCGGTCGATATAGAGGGCGCGAAGGTCGCGGTCGTCGACGGGATCCTGGGGCTTGGACTGGTAGTGCTTGAAGCCGAGGGCCTCGAAGAAGTCCATGTCCACGATGGAGGCCCCGGTGGATACCACGCAGTCGATCAGGCCGAACTTCAGCATATCCCGATAGATGTGCATGCAGCCGCCGGCGCTGGTGGAGCCGGCCAGGGTCAGCCAGGTGGAGCAACCCTCGTCCTCCAGGGCCATGGTCAGGATGTCAGCGGCGCGGGCGGTGTCGCGGCTGGTGAAGCTCATCTGGCGCATGGC
>JANPAO010000140.1:0-3491 GCA_031429955.1 Phenylobacterium sp.
GGAATTGCGCCAATAGGTGTGCCAGCCCTTCTGGATGGTCTGGCGCAGGGCGACATAGGTGGTGCCCCCCGGCGTCACCCCCTGGTCGCGCGCCACCAGCTCAGCGGTGAGGTGTCCGGTATTGACCGGTGCCGCCAGCACCGGCGCGGCCGCGAGGCTGAGCACCAAGGCGGCCAGTAGGCGCGTCATCAAGCCGTTCATGCCATCATCCCAGGTTCCGCCTCGCAGGGCCTATATGGCCCGACGCCATCCATCGGCAAAGCGCTCGACTTGTCATGAGCGCCCTTCATCATCAGCGAATCAGTTCGGTCCGAGACCCAGGAGCGTTACGTGCCCGCACCCTTTGATGAGATTGAGATCGGCCAGGTGGTTTATCTCGGCGAGGTTCGGGTCGATACGCGCGCGCTGGAGGCCTTCATCGCCGCCTTCGCCCCCGGTTGGCCGGCAGAGCGCGGGGCGCCGGACGCCATGGTCTATGCCATCTGGTCGCGCCTGGACGCCACCTCGGTGGTGAACTGGCCCCAGACCAAACGCCTGGGGGTCGATGCCCTGCGTTGGGTCCGCAATCCTCCGGCCGGCGAGTCCCTTCGGGGCCGGATGACGGTGATGGGCAAGGATCCGGTGGGAGAGGGAAAGGGCATCATCATCGCCCAGCACGACCTGTTGGACGAGGCCGGACGCCTGGTGTTTTCCTGTCTCACCCGCAGCATCTTCGCCCGATAGGGGTTCAACGAAAAGCGACGGGCCCGATTGGACCCGCCGCTCTGACAGTCGTTGGGCTGACCTGCCTCAGGCTTTGGCGGCCACTGCCGCGCGATGCATGGTCAGGGCGATCAGCCGGTCCCAGCCCACCAGCGACACCATGTGCGCATAGATCTGAGCCAGGGCACCATTGTCGCGCAGCTCCACCAGTTTTTCGGGTGACAGGGCGTTGAGCTTGGTCTCCGACACGCCGAAGTACTCGGCGATCGGCTGGATCTCACCCGGCGTGCCGTCGTCGTTGAAGGGCGTGTGGTTGGCGTGCTTCAGCTCAAACAGGTCCAGGTCCTTGAGCAGTTGAGAGAAGCTCAGCGTGCGTTGACGCTCGACCTCATAGTCATTGCAGAAGGTGATGCAGCCCTGGGTGTAGTCGGTGGGCTCGCCCTTTTCGTCGAAGAAGGCCAGCTCGCCGCCCTCTTCGATGAACGGCGCGGCGCGGTCGATGCAGAGCACCATCTGCTGAGCCTTGTTGTCATTGGCGAAAACAAAGGGATAGCGACGGATATAGGCCGGGACATAGACGCCGGCTTCAAAGGTGCCGTCATCCTGGACGAACATGTTCTCGCCAGGGTTCAGGCCCATCACGGCCAAGGGCATCTTGTCGTCGCCGACGAAGATGATCGGGCCCGACACCGCCGCCACCGAGAACTCCGTGACCGTCAGCGGTACGGCGTGGCCGACCCGGGCATAGCCGAAGGGCCCATCCATGCGGCGGACCCCGAGGGTCTTGTGGAGGTCTGGGGTCAGGGGTTCCGGCTTCGAATAGAAGAGAACGTTGCCGGTGATCTGTCCGCCGTTGTTGGGCTGGGTGTCGGTCGCCATGAAATGCCTTCGATAATCCTGGGCGCGAATCTGTATGCGAGCCGGGAGCCCGTCTTCGCAGGGTCCGCGCTTCTACCCGATCACGTCCCAGGCGGCAAATGCGCTCGCGCGGTGCTTGCCTCGGCTCCCGTGAGCCGCTTCAATCGCGCCATTCAAGACAGCACCGCCCAGCGGAGGAAACATTTTCAATGGCGATCTTTTATCCCGACATTCTCGACCAGAAGACAGCGGCCCGCGAGTTCACCTATCGCGACAAGGATGTGATGCTCTACGCCCTGGGCGTGGGCATGGGGCAGGACCCCATGAACGAAGCCGAACTGCCCTTCGTCTATGAAAAGGACCTAAAGGTGCTGCCGACCGCAGCCACGGTCCTGGCTTCCAATTCCCGGGCTGTCGCCGGGGCTGCTGCTGCGCCGGCAATGCCGGCCAACCACCGCCCCAGCCAGATCAACTTTCTGATGGTGGTGCATGGCGAGCAGAAGGTGGAGCTGCACAAGCCCCTGCCGGCCACCGGCACCTTCACCACCGAGGGCCGCACGGTCGGAGCCTATGACAAGGGTGAGGGCAAGGGGGCGGTGATCATCAATGAGACCGTCTGGCGTGATGCCAAGGGCGAGAAGGTGGCCACCCTGACCGGCTCGACCTTTGCCCGGGGCGACGGCGGGTTTGGCGGTCCCTCGGAGGGGGCGCCGGAGCCCCACGCGGTGCCGACCCGCAAGGCCGATCTGTCCGTGGACTTCTCGACGCGGGAGGACCAGGCCCTGCTGTACCGGCTGAACGGCGACCGCAACCCCCTGCACTCCGACCCCGACTTTGCCCGTCGAGCCGGGTTCTAGCGGCCGATCCTGCACGGGCTCTGCACCTATGGCATCACCTGCCGGGCGGTGCTGCAGGCCATCACCGGCTTCGACCCCGACCAGATCCTCAGCCACCAGGCCCGGTTCTCCGCCCCGGTGATCCCCGGCGACACTATCACCGTGGACCTCTGGCGGGATGGGCAGAGCATCTCCTTTGAGGCCCGGGTCAAGGACCGTGGGGTCACGGTGATCAAGAATGGCCTGACGGTCCTGCGGGCCTAAACCCCTGACAGAGGAGCGGTTTCCCAGGCTGGGGAACCGCTCTAAGGATGAGCCCATGAGCCTTCGCACCCTTGCTGTCTCAGCGCTCGCCCTGTCGCTGGCGGCCTGCACCCTGTTGCCACAGTTGGGGGGCAGGAGGACCGAGGATGTCTCCTTGCGGGGGGCGACCAACCCCATCCCCACCAAGCTCACCGGCTATCTCAGCGCGAGCGACATCGACGGGGCAGCCCTGCTGGAGCCACCGCCCACGGTGGAGTCGCCGCGGGGCCAGGCTGACCGGGCGATGTACAATGAGACCCGCAGCTTGGCCGGGTCGGCCCGCTGGGGGCAGGCCATCTCCGACAACGACATCTGGGCCGGCGGGGCGCTACGGCGCTATGCCTGCGCGGCGGGGCAGGACATCGGGGCTAAGGCCACGCCCGATCTCTATCGCCTGCTGGAGCGGGTGGAGTTGGATGTTCGGACGGTGGGCAAGCCTGCCAAGGACCACTATGGCCGGCTGCGGCCGATGGTGGGGGACAGCCAGGCCATCTGCATCCCCCGTGAGGACTGGATGAAGACCAATGCCTCCTACCCCTCGGGCCATGCCATGGTGGGGTGGTCGTGGGGGCTGATCCTCAGTGAGCTTCAGCCGGCCAGGACCGATGCCCTGATGGCGGCGGGCAAGGCGGTGGGCGATAGCCGGGCGATCTGCGGGGTCCACTTCCAGAGCGACATCGAGGCCGGTCGGACCCTGGCCTCGGCCATGGTGGCGAGGCTGCACGGGGACCCGGAGTTCCAGCGGGACCTGGCCCGAGCCCGCCAGGATCTGGCCAGGGCGCCGGCCCTGAC
>JANPAO010000141.1:0-3355 GCA_031429955.1 Phenylobacterium sp.
CATATCGACTCGCGATCTTCGATTTCGACGGAACCCTGGCGGACTCCTATCCGTGGTTCACGACCGTGCTCAATCACATGGCTGCGCGGCACAACTTCCGAGCCATTGACGCCGAGGAGCGCGAATCCCTGCGGGGAGCCAGCGCACGGGTGATCATGAAGAGCCTGGGGGTCTCCACCTGGAAACTGGCGCGGATCGCCAAGGATTTCCGGGCCCTGAAGAAGGACGCTTCCTCGGGGATCCCGCTTTTTCCTGGCGCGGCGGACCTGTTGAGGGACCTGCATGCCAAGGGCGTCACCCTGGCCCTGGTGAGTTCCGATACCGAGGCCAGCGTGCGGATCGGCCTGGGGCCGGAACTTTGCGCGCTGTTTGTCCACTTCGACTGCGGGGCTTCGCTGTTTGGCAAGGCGCGCAAGTTCCGCCGAGTGCTACGCAAGCTCGGCGTCAGCCGAGGCCAGACCATCTGCATCGGCGACGAAGATCGTGACGCCCAGGCCGCCGCCAAGGTCGGCCTCGATTTCGGGGCCGTCACCTGGGGCTATTCGCTGACCGAGAACCTGCTGGCGCACAATCCCAAGCACACCTTCAACGCCATGCAGGATATCGCCGCTATCGCAAACTGACGCCGATGTCTGGGGCGGTGGCGGCTATCAGGGCCCTTCGCCCCATCACTGCCAACCCCAGGTCATAGGGATAGGCCAGGGCCTCCCGCGCCACCATCCGCAGCCAGTGGGCCCGGGTCCCGGCATAGCCAGGTCGGATCGGGCCGGTCCGGGTGGCAATGCCCAGCACGCTAAACAGCATCCGGGTCCGGGGCATGTGATAGCCGTCGGTACAGACCACTGCCCCCTCAAGGCCCTCGGTCCGGACGAAGCGGGCCGCGGCCGTCACGTTCTGAAGGGTGTCGCGACTGTCCTCGTCCAGGGCGATGCGTTGCGGGTCAATGCCCAGGCCGATCAGCAGCTGAGCCATCACCCTGGCTTCCGAGGGCCCATGTCGGCCAAGGCCGCCCGAACAGAAAATCAGGTCGCTCGGCCCCTCCGCTGCGGCCTGATGGCCATAGGCGATGCGTCGCGCCAGGCTGGGGCTGGGTTCGCCGCCCGGCCAGACAGCCGCGCCGAGGATGACAATGGCCCAGGCCATGGTCGTCGCAGTCTAGCCGGCGTTCATCGGTGGGCTGTGTTGGGCCAGGATGTCCTCGCGCTCGGCCTTGCGCACCGCGCCACGCACATTGAGGCGGGTGAGGATTTCACTGACGCCGTAGCGGGCCTGGGCCTCATCGAGGATGGACTGCCAGTCTCGAGCCGACAGGCACTCGGTCTCTCCGGCAAAAAGGATGCTGGCACCGGTGGGGCTGAGCTGGGCGATGACATAGTTGGCGCCCACAGGCGGCAGGCTCCGCTCCTCTTCCAGAGCCGAGTAGCGATACACCGATCCGGACTTGCCGGCGAAGTCGATCTGGCGGGTCACGGGGACGCTCCCAGCCGTTGGGCGATTGAACATCCCCCCTGATAGCCGAGCCTATTGGGCGAAAGATAGGCCAAGTCGACAATCTGTGATCACCACCGCGCGACCGGGCCCGGCCCCGAGGCCTTCCAATCCTGGCAACGGCCTGCCAGATATGGCGTTCGGTCACAGCCCGCGTCTCTGCTATGCTGGTCGCTTGACTCGCAGAAAGGCTCCGACGCGCACCGCCATGGACCGCCCCGCCGACTTCGCCGCCCGCGATGCCCAGGAGGGCAGCGCCATTGCCCTGACCGGCGACTGGACGGCGGCGCTCATTGGCCCAGCGGCCAGCGGTCTGCGAGACGAGATCGCGGGCCAGCAGACCGTGCGCCTGGACCTGACCCAGGTGGGCCGAATGGATACCGCCGGGGCCTATGCCGTCATCCAGGCGGCCGGCGACCGGTTCCAGGCCGCAGAGATCCAGGCCAGACCCGAAACCCTGCGGCTGATTGAGTTGGTGGGCCAGGCCGCCGTCGCCAAGCCAGCAGCCAAGCCCCAGCCCCGCGGCTTTCATGAATTGACCATTCGCCTGGGCAAGGGCGTGGTGGACCTGGCCCGAGAGGTGGTGGACACCCTGGTCTTTGCGGGCCACCTGCTGGTGGTGACCGGGGCCGCCATCCTCAATCCCCGCCGGGTTCGATGGGCGGCCTGCGTGTCCCTGGCTGAGCGTGCGGGCCTGGACGCCCTGCCCATCGTGGCCACCACCTCCTTCTTCATTGGTGCCGTGGTGGGGCTGCTGGGGGCCAATATGCTTCGCCAGTTCGGGGCCGAGGTCTTTGCCGTCGAGCTGATCGGCATTGCTGTGACCCGGGAATTCAACATCCTGATCACTGCGATCCTGCTGGCTGGTCGATCGGCCTCGGCCTTCGCCGCCGAGATCGGGTCGATGAAGATGAACCAGGAGATCGACGCCATGAAGGTGATGGGGGTCGATCCATTTGAGGCCCTGGTCTTCCCGCGTTTCGCCGCCCTGCTCTTCACGATCCCCCTGCTGACCTTCGTCGCCACCCTGGCGGGCTTGGCGGGCGGATTGATGGTGACCTGGTCGGTTCTGAGCCTGGGACCGGCCTTCTTCCTGCAACGGATCCTCGACAATGTGGGCGTGCTCCATTTCTGGATCGGCCTGTCCAAGGCCCCGGTCATGGCCGCTGTGATCGCGGGCATCGGCTGCCGCCAGGGCCTGGAGGTGGGCGGGGACGTGGAGTCTCTGGGACAGCGCGTGACCGCAGCCGTGGTCCACGCGATCTTTGCCATCATCCTGATCGATGCGGTGTTTGCCCTCATCTACATGGCCTTTGACCTATGAGCCTGCCACCCGACACCGTGGAGCTGTCAGAGGACGAACTGCCCGTCACCGGGCCTGCGATCCAGGTGACCGGCCTGGTCTCACAGTTCGGCGACAAGGTAATCCATCAGGGTCTGGACCTGACCGTGCGACGCGGCGAGGTTCAGGGGGTGGTGGGGGGCTCGGGCAGCGGTAAGTCAGTGCTGCTCAACACCATCATCGGCCTGAAGGCCCCGGACGGCGGCACTGTCCAGGTGTTTGGCCAGGACATCCAGCGGGCCTCGCGGCGCAAGTGGTCGGCCATCGAGCGACACTGGGGGGTGCTATTCCAGCAAGGCGCGCTGTTCTCCAACTTGACGGTTCGCGAGAACGTGGCCGCCCCTATGTATGAGCATACCAACATGCCCAAGCGGGTGGTGATGGAGCTGGCGGAGTTGAAGATCGCCATGGTCGGACTGCCCGCCAATGCTGCCCATCTGAAGCCCTCTGAACTCTCGGGCGGGATGCGCAAGCGCGCCGGCTTGGCCCGGGCCCTGGCCCTGGACCCCGAACTGCTGTTCCTGG
>JANPAO010000142.1:0-3188 GCA_031429955.1 Phenylobacterium sp.
CAAGCTTCTGCCCTTGCCCCCCTTCCTGCTGTCGGCTCAGGGCGGCATCGCGTCGGGGGATGTGAGGGCGGGCCTGGATCTCACCGGCCACTTTCTCCAGGCCTTCATATTCAACCCCCTGAACCGTCCCCTGCCGCAGGCTAGGCTCTGGCTTGTGGACCGTCTGTCAGACGCCGATCGGCTTTAGAGACGCAGGCCGTGCAGGCCGCTAGAATCTAGGCGCAACTGAGTTCGCGATTCTCCCATGTCCAAACACATCCCACCGCCGTCTGACGGCGACGGCGACCGCATCATCGACGAGCCGCTGACCGAGGCTCTGTCTCGGCGGTATCTGGCCTATGCGCTCTCCACCATCACCGGGCGGGCCCTGCCCGATGTGCGCGATGGGCTGAAGCCGGTTCACCGCCGGCTGATGTACGCCATGCGCATGCTGCGCCTGGACCCCACCACCACGGCCAAGAAGTGCGCCCGCGTGGTGGGCGACGTGATCGGTAAGTATCACCCCCACGGTGACGTGGCCGTGTATGAGGCCCTGGTCCGCCTGGCCCAGGACTTCGCCCAGCGCTATCCCCTGGTGGATGGCCAGGGGAACTTCGGCAATATCGACGGCGATAACGCTGCGGCCATGCGCTACACCGAGTGCAAGCTGACAGTGGCGGCCCAACTGCTCCTGGACGGGATCGACGAGGACGCGGTGGACTTCCGCGCCACCTATGACGGCGAGGACGAGGAGCCCGTTGTCCTGCCGGCCGGCTTCCCCAATCTGCTGGCCAACGGATCGTCAGGCATCGCCGTGGGCATGGCCACCTCCATCCCGCCCCACAATGCCGCTGAGTTGATCGACGCCTGCCTGGTGCTGCTGAGCAACCGCGAAGCCAACACGATGGACCTGCTGGAGCACGTCCAGGGACCGGATTTCCCCACCGGCGGGGTGATCGTTGAGCCCAAGGCGTCTCTGGCTGAGACCTATGAGACCGGTCGCGGCGGGGTCCGGGTCCGCGCCCGCTGGTCGCGGGAGGACAACGGTCGTGGGACCTATCAGATCGTCATCACCGAGGTTCCCTACCAGGTGAAGAAGGCTGACCTGGTGGAACAACTGGCGGGACTGATCGAGACCAAGAAGGCTCCCCTGCTGGGGGACGTGCGCGATGAAAGCGCCGAGGATGTGCGGCTGATCCTGGAGCCCAAAAGCCGCAACGTCGAACCCGAGGTGCTGATGGAGAGCCTGTTCAAGCTCTCGGACCTTGAGACCCGTTTTCCGGTCAATATGAACGTGCTGGACGCGCGGGGCACACCCGGCGTCATGGGCCTGAAGCGCTGCCTGCAATCCTTCCTTGATCACCGTCGCGAGGTGTTGGTCCGCCGCGCCCGCTTCCGTCTGGCCAAGATCGAGGCGCGTCTGCACATCCTCGACGGGATGGTGATCGCCTTCCTCAATCTGGACGAGGTGATCCGCATCGTCCGCTATGAGGAAGAACCCAAGGCCAAGCTGATTGAGGCCTTCGAACTTTCAGACATCCAGGCCGACGCCATCCTCAACACCCGGCTGCGCCAGTTGGCCCGGCTGGAGGAGATGGAACTGCGCCGCGAGCATGCCGAACTGGCCGAGGAGCGCGACGGCCTGATGAAGATGCTGGCCGACGAGAAGGCGCAATGGAAGCTGGTGGGGGTTGGTCTCAAGGATGTGCGGGCGATCCTGGGTCCCGACACCAACCTGGGCCGCCGCCGCTCCACCTTCGATGTGGCCCCCGTTTGGGATGCTGAAGCTGCCATGGAAGCCATGATCGTGCGCGAGCCGATCACCGTCATCCTGTCGGATCGCGGTTGGATCCGCGCGGCCATGGGCCGGGTGGAGGATCCCTCGGAGCTGAAGTTCAAGGAGGGCGACAAGCTGGGCTTCCTGGTGGCGGCCGAGACCACCGACAAGCTGCTGATTTTTGCCTCTGATGGGCGCTTCTTCACCGTCGGCTGCGACAAGCTGCCGTCGGCGCGGGGTCATGGCGAGCCGCTGCGGCTGATGCTGGATCTCGACGACAAGACCGACATTGTCGACATCTTCCCCTTCAAGGCCGGTGCCCGCCGGGTGATCGCCTCGAAGGAGGGCTACGGCTTCATCATGCCGGAGGAGGAGGCCATTTCTGGTCGCCGCGCTGGCAAGCAGGTGCTGAATGTCGGCACCAAGGGTGCGGCCTTCGCCATGCCCGCAAACGGCGACCACCTCGGCCTCATCGGCGACAACGGCAAGATCCTGATCTTCCCCCTGGCCGAACTGCCGGAAATGATGCGCGGCAAGGGGGTGAAGCTGCAAGCCTACCGCGAGGGGGGCCTGCGCGATGCCATTGTGTTCAAGGCCGATGACGGGGCCGGCTGGATCGACACGGCAGGCCGCACGCGGGTCTGGGCCGAATGGCGCGACTGGCTTGCCAAACGCGCTGCCGCCGGCAAGTTGGCCCCCAAAGGCTTCCCCACCAGTAAACGGTTCAAACCGAAATAGGCCCAGGCTTCGGCCTGTGTGACCTCCACGACACCCTTTGAGAGCCCAATGATCCTTCGCACCCTTGGCCTGAGCGCCGCCCTGGCGGCCCTGTTGACGCTATCGACCCCCACCCTTGGCCTGGCCAGGGCCCCCAGCCTTGCGGCCGCCCTACCGGTCGCGCCAGGGTCGGTGGGCTTTGATGCCGAGCGCCTGGCCAAGCTTGACGCCGCCATGGCGGAGGCGGTCGCCAAGGGCCAGGTGGCCGGGGTCAGCACCCTGCTGGTGCGGCATGGCAAGGTGGTGGCTTTCAATACCCACGGCACCGGCTCGCTGGCAGCCCAGACGCCCCTGACCAAGGACTCGATCTTCCGCATCTATTCGATGTCCAAGCCGATCACCGGCGTGGCCATGATGATCCTCTATGAGGAAGGGCGATGGAGCCTGGATGACCCTATCAGCAAGTTCATTCCGGAGTTCAGCAAGCTCACCGTGATGACGGGTGTGGATGACAAGGGTCAGATGGTTACCGTCCCGGTGACCCGACCCCCCACCATGCGCGAACTGATGAGCCACACCGCAGGTTTCGGATACGGACTGGGCGACAAGAGCCCCGTCGACAGGATGTTCCGCGCCAAGGCCGTCCTGGGATCTTCCAGCCTGCAGGAGATGACCAGCAGGGTGGCCGACATTCCCCTGGTCGCCCAGCCTGGCG
>JANPAO010000143.1:0-9844 GCA_031429955.1 Phenylobacterium sp.
AGCGCTGGGCCTCGTCAAGCTGTTCGCCGGCATTGTCGGCATAGGTGCGGCTCTGGGCGCGGACCTGTTCGAGACCCTCTGCGACGACCTTCTCGAAGCGCTTGGAGGCCTCGGCAAAGGTCTTCTCCGCCTGGGTGGCGAACTGTGTCGCAGCTTCAGCCACCGAATGGGCAGCGGCCTTGGCATCCTCGGCGGTCCGGTCGACGGCGTTCGCGGGCATTTAGATTCTCCACAGTATGGGCCTCGCCAGGGGGGCGGGACAGGTCGTCATAGATGGGGTCTCAACCTTGGCTATTCTAGGATGGTTCCCAACGCGACGCAAAACAGGATGCCAGATCCAGCCAGGCTGGCGGTTGGGTTGCCGTTCTCAGGGCACCTTGGCCTGGAGAAAGGCAATCATGGCCGGGACTGCCGCGCGATCCTGGATCATGAACATGTGCCCGCCTTCGAAAAACTGCAGGACGGCCCCGGGGATTCGGCTGGCCAGGTTCTCCTGGGCCTGCGGAAGCGCGATCCCGTCATAGCGGCCCGCTACGATCAGGGTCGGGACCTCGATCTGATCCAGGCGATCCCAGGTGTCATGTGCGGCCCGGGCCTCCAACTGCCGCCGCGCGCCCATGGCCCGACCGGGCTCGTCGCCGAAGGGGTCGGCAGCGCTCAGGGCGATCGCCTGGGCATAGCGCTCGGGATTGGCCTGGGCCCAGGCGGCGTCCAGGCGGGTGTCGGAGATGGGCAGCATGTGACGCGCACGCGCCTCCCCCTGCAGGTGCCCGATCTCATGAAAGGGGAAGGACGCCCCACCGCCACCGCCCGGCGAGGTGCAGGCCAGGACCAGCCGCTCCACCCGTTTCGGGTGACGAAGCACCAACTCCTGGGCCACCATGCCGCCAAAGGACACCCCGATCACCGAGGCGCTGGCCAACCCCAGCGTCTCCATCAAGGCAGCCGCATCATCGGCATAGTCAGCCATGCTGTAGGGGTGGTCAGGCTTTTGCGACTGTCCCAGACCCCGCTGATCGTAGGCCACCAGATCAAAGGCCTTTGGGAAAGGGCCATCAAGCTGATTGGGCTTGTTGCGCAGATCCCCCCCTGTGCCGGAGATGAACAGGACGGGCGGCCCTGCCCCTGCCCGCTCATAGTAGAGTTCCAGGCCATTGGCCGTGACGATGGGCATCAGTTCTTCCCCTGACTGACCGCGCTCACCAGACGGATCAGGTCGGCGCGGTCCTGCGGCGACAGGCGCGCCAACATGTTGCGTGAATTTTTCAATTGGGCATCCCGTAGCCGCACCATCAAGGCCAGACCCTCGGTGGTAAGTTCGACCCGCATCACCCGGCGGTCACTGGTGCGCCTTTGCCGGGCCACCAGGTCACGGTTCTCCAGCCGGTCCAGGGCCGAGGAGATTGTGGAGTCTGGCGCGCCCAAGGCCTGGGCCAGGCCACGCACCGTCCAGTCGCCTGTTTCCCCCAGCACCGAGAGCAGACCAACATCATTGGCATGCAGGTCGCCATAGGCGCTGCCCGCCAGCAAGCCGGGCTCCAGTTTGAACTGGCGCATCAGCGCCGCGATGGCGTCGGTCAGGGCCTTGGCTTGCCCGTCGTCCTGGGTCACTGCTGGCGGGAGGTCGCGAGTCATCGGCTCAGCCTAATCTGCGAACAGGTTGAGGGGAAACCGCTTCGCCTTGACATAAATTCCGAATGCCGGATATTCCGATCATCGGAATATTACCGAGGAGGCACGCGTTGAAAAGCCAATCGCTGGGAATCCTGGGGTCGGTCAGCCGCCTGACCCTGGGCGGGGGAGGTATAGGCCAGGTCTGGGGCGAGACCAGTCGCGGAGAGGCTGGGGCCACCTTGAAGGCCGCGGTGGATGGCGGCATCGACCTGATCGACACTGCGCCGATGTACCTCAACTGCGAACAGATCCTCGGCGAGACCTTCCAGGGGGCACTGCCGGCCCATATGCGGGTCACCACCAAATGCGACCTGGGATCGCCGCCGGCGGCCGAGGTGGCGGCGCGGCTTGACGCCTCCCTGACCGCCAGTCTTGCGGCCATGCGCCTGGAGCGTGCCGACATCTTCTTCCTGCACTCCAGCATTGCCCCAGACGGCTACGCCTATGCCCACGGCGACGCGCGGCGCGCAGCCTTCTCCACCACCTGGTCGCTCTATGTGGATGAGGTGGTGCCGGCCTTTGAGCGGCTGGTGGCCCAGGGGCGCATCGGCGCCTGGGGCATAACCGGCATCGGCGTGCCGCAGTCCGTGCTGGCAGCCATCGACCACAGTCCGACACCGGCCGTGGTGCAGGTGATCACCAACCTGATGGACTCCGCGGGCGGCATCCGGCGCTTTGCCGAACCGCCCCAGCCCCGCACAATCCTGGCTGCGGCCAAGGCGCGCGGCCTCGGGGTCATGGGCATCCGCGCCGTCCAGGCCGGAGCCTTGACGGCTCAATTGGACCGCGCCCTGTCTCCCAACCATCCCGATGCCCGCGACTATGAGCGCGCCGAACCCTACCGCACCCTCTGCGCAGATTGGGGGGCCGATCCGGCGGTGATCGCCCATCGTTATGCCCTGGGCATGGATGGGGTCGACACCCTGGTGCTGGGGGTGAAGAACCGGGCCGAGCTGGCCCAGGCCTTGGCGGCGGAAGCCGCCGGACCCTTGAGCGAGGCCGAGATGTCACAGATCGATCAACTGGGGTTGCGACCATGAGAAGTGTTGTCGTCACAGGTGTCTCCACCGGTATCGGCTGGGGCGTCACCAAGGTCATGACCAGCCGAGGCTTCCGGGTCTTTGGCAGCGTGCGAAAGGCCGCCGACGCCGATCGCCTGCGCCAGGAATTTGGGGATCGTTTCGTGCCCCTGATCTTCGATGTCACCGATGAGGCTGCGGTGCGCGTGGCGGCCGACCAGGTCCGCGTGGCCCTGGCCGGCGAGCCGCTGATGGGCCTGGTGAACAATGCCGGGGTGGCCGTGGCAGGCCCCCTGCTGAACCTGCCCATTGCCGACTTTCGCCAGCAGATCGAGGTCAACCTCACCGGACTGGTGATCACCACCCAGGCCTTCGCCCCCTTGCTGGCCCTGGGCCCCGACCGCAAGGGCGACCCGGGCCGCATCGTCAATATCAGCTCGGTGGCCGGCAAGAACGCCGCGCCCTTCATGGCCCCTTACAGCGCCTCGAAGTTTGCGGTGGAGGGTCTGTCGGAGTCCCTGCGCCGGGAGCTGATGCTGTTTGGGATCGACGTCATCATCGTCGCCCCCGGTGCCGTGGCCACCCCCATCTGGGACAAGGCCAAACCCGAGGACATTGAGCCCTATCGCGACACCGCCTTCTATCCCGCCCTGCAGAAGCTCTATGCCTACATGAAACAGAGCGGCGCGGGCGGCCTGGCACCGGAGGTGCTCGGCGCGGCGGTGGCCAAGGCGCTGACCACCCCCAAACCCAAGGTCCGCTACAGCGTCGCCCCAGACCCGATCACCACCTTCCTCACCGCCCGCCTGCCCCGCCGGCTGGTGGACCGGGTCCTGGGCAAGCGCATGGGCCTGATTCCGAGCTAGTCGGGCGCCTTGTGGATCGGGTCGATCCAGGCCACGCCCTGGGGCGTCTCCACCGGTTCAATGTCCAGGTTCACCACCACCGCTTCGCTGTCGCTGCGCACCAGCAGGCATTCCAGGGTCTCGTCGGCGGAGGCGTTGATCTCCTGATGGGGCACATAGGGCGGGACATAGATGAAGTCGCCGGGGCCGGCCTCGGCGGTGAACTCCAGCTTCTCGCCCCAGCGCATCCGGGCCCGGCCCTTCAGCACATAGATGACGCTCTCCAAGGGCCCATGGTGGTGGGCCCCGGTCTTGGCGTCGGGATGGATGTGGACGGTGCCGGCCCAAAGCTTCTGAGCGCCAACCCGCGCAAAATTGATGGCTGCGGCCCGGTCCATGCCCGGCGTCTGGGGCGTGTTGGTGTCCAGTTGATCGCCGGGCACCACTCGAACGCCAGAGTGTTTCCAGGCGTCTTGGGGCGGCAAAGGTTCAGACATGGCGTGGCTCCAACGCTCAGATGATGCCCTGGGCGCGCAAGGCCGCCACGCGGTCCTGGCTCAACCCCGCCAGACCAGTCAGCACCTCGTCGGTATGCTGGCCCAGAGTCGGCCCCGGCCAACGGACCTGGCCCGGGGTCTCGGAGAATTTCGGGAAGGCGTTCTGCATCTTGATCTTGCCAAACACCGGATGGTCGGTCTCCACGATGGTGTCACGGGCGAGGTACTGTTCGTTCTCCAGCATGTCGGGAGCCCGGAAAACCCGGCCCGAGGGGATGCCGTCGGCCTCCAGCAGGGCCAACAGGGCCTCAAGGGTGAAGTCTTTGGTCCAGGCCGCGATGATGCCGTCCAGCTCGGCCTGGTGGGTCCCGCGCGAGGCGTGGTCGACGAACTTGGGATCCTTGGCCAGCTCGGGCTGACCCATGGTCTGGGCCAGGCGGGCGAAGATGGTGTCGCCATTGCCGCCGATCAGGATCATCTCTCCGGCCCCGCAGGGATAGACATTGGAGGGCGCAATGCCCGGCAGGATCGAGCCCGACCGCTCCCGCACATAGCCCGTCAGGTCATACTCAGTGACGAGGTTCTCCATCACCGCCAGCACGCTCTCATAGAGGGCCACGTCCAGCATCTGGCCGCGACCGGTATTGGCCCGGTGATGTAGGGCCATGGTGATCCCCATCACCGCGTGCATGGCCGTCAGGCTGTCGCCGATGGAGATGCCGGCCCGAGCCGGAGGGCGATCGGCCTCGCCGGTGACATGACGCAGCCCCCCCATGGCCTCACCGATCAGGCCGTAGCCGGCCCGGGTGGCATAGGGACCCGTCTGACCAAAGCCCGAGACCCTGGCCATGATCAGGCCTGGATTGGTGGCGGCCAGGGCCTCATAGCCCATGCCCCACTTTTCCATCGTCCCGGGACGGAAGTTTTCGATCAGGATGTCGGCCTTGGCGATCAGGCCCTTGGCGATCTCCCGGCCCTCAGGGGTGCGCAGGTCCAGGCCCACCGACTGCTTGTTGCGTCCGATCACCGGCCACCAGGGCGACAGCCCCTGGGGCAGGCTGCGGCCCCACTGGCGCATGGGGTCGCCCACCTTGGGGTCCTCGATCTTGATCACCCGGGCCCCGAAATCCCCAAGGATCTGTCCGGCAAAGGGGCCGGCGATCAGGGTGCCCATCTCGATGACCACCAGATCCTTCAGCGGGCCTTGGGCGGCGGTGGTCATAAGGAGTCTCCGAGGTGGAACGTGCGATGGCATCCTTGGAGCCGGCCAACGGTGCCCCTGTCAATGTCGCTGCGCCGCGCCCGCAGGGTTCCCTTTCGCCATGTGCAGGCGTAAGGCGGCAGTCATGACCGACTATGCCTTTGCCCCAACCGCCGTCGTCGCCGTCCCCGTCGAGGGGTCGCGCCAACTGTTCCCCGTCCGCCGCGTCTATTGCGTAGGTCGCAACTATGCCGCCCACCGGCGCGAGATGGGGGGCGATGACCGCGACCCACCCTTCTTCTTCGCCAAGCCGGCAGATGCTGTCGTGCCGCCTGGCGGGGCCGTGCCCTACCCGCCCCGCACCAGCAACCTGCATCACGAGATCGAGCTGGTGGTGGCACTTGGGAGCGGCGGCGTAAACGTCCCCCTCGAGCGCGCCCTGGACCTGGTCTACGGCTATGCCGTCGGTGTCGACCTGACCCGCCGTGACCTACAGAACGCCGCCAAGGACAAGGGCCAGCCTTGGGAGTCCAGCAAGGGCTTTGACGCCTCTGCGCCGATCTCGGCCATCCGCCCCTGGAGCGGCCCGGCTCCACAGGGGCGCATCGCCATCTCCGTCAATGGTCAGCCCAAGCAGGACGCCGTTGTGGCCGACATGATCTGGAACGTGGCGGAGATCATCAGCGAGGCTTCCCAGCTCTGGACCCTGGCCCCCGGTGACCTGATCTATACCGGCACGCCGGAGGGCGTCGGCCCCTTGGTGGCGGGCGACCAGGTCGCCGGCGAGATCGAGGGTGTGGGCAAGCTTAGCTTCACGGTCAGCTAAGATGGCCCTGACGCTCTACAGCTACTGGCGCGCCACCGCGCCCTACCGAGTTCGCATCGGTCTGGGGCTCAAGGGCCTGGACTATACCTATGTCCCCGTCGACCTGTTGGGGGGCGAGCAGCACAAGCCAGCTTATCGCGCCGTCAATGTTCAACGCCTGGTCCCGTCCCTGGATCTCGGCGAGGGTGGCGATAACCTGACCCAGAGCCTGGCGATCCTGGAGTATCTGGACGAGACCCATCCCGAGCCCCCCCTCCTGCCCAAGGCACCCCTGGACCGGGCCAGGGTCCGGGCCATGGCGGGCATCATCGTCAGCGACATCCACCCCCTCAACAACACCCGTATCCAGCGCGCCCTGGAGGCTATGGATGTGGCCGCGCCCCGTCGCGCCAAGTGGATCGAGCGCTGGATCGTCGATGGGTTCAACACCCTGGAGCCGATGGTGGCCAAGTACGGGGCAGGCTTCTGCTTTGGCGACACCCCCACCATCGCCGACTGCTGCCTGATCCCGCAGCTCTATTCGGCGGTGAGGTACAAGGTCGACCTCGACCCCTGGCCCGCCATCGCCGCCGTCGGCAAGAGAGCCGGCGAGCACCAAGCCTTCATCGCCGCCGCGCCGGAGAATCAGCCCGACGCTGGATAGATCCGAAAACCGGCTCCCACTTTTCGGAACGCGCTCTACGGTCAGGCGATGATGTCGGGGGTCAGTTGATCCTTCAGCCGCTCGATCTCGTCCTTCAGCAGCAGCTTCTTCCGCTTCAGCCGGCTGATGACCATCATGTCGGGCAGGGGTGACAGGGTCAGGGCCTGGACGGCGGCGTCGAGGTCAAAGTGATCCAGGATGATGGTCGCCAGTCGCGCCCGAACGGCGGCTTCGTCTGGGTCGTCAAACTCGTGATCGTTCATACGCCCGCCTCGACACCACTGGGCCGATGATGCGCATCACCGGCCCTAAGGTAAAGCGCTGTCACCCAGGCCCTGGGCCAGGGTCGCCAGCAGATCCTCCGGTGCGGCCGATCCCCAGGCCAAAGACGCCGCTCGCAGCGCCGTAAGAGCCGGTCCGCCCCGGCTCTGGCCCCCTGACAGCCTGGCCAAGGCCTCCATCAGCACCTGCTCGGCCCGCAGTTCGCTGGCCTTTACATCCTGACGCAGACTTTCCCGCGCTCGATCCTCCACCTGGGGCATCGGGGCTTTCAGCGCGCGGCGGACTTGCCGAAGCGGGACGAGCGTGGTGGCGTCCCAAGTCTGGGCAAGCGCCACCCCTCGGGACAGGAGCTCCGTCGGCAGACCTCCAGCCCAGGCGGCCCAGAGCAGGTAGGATGTGTTCTGGCCGTGGTCGTCCTGCAGGGCCAGGCAGGCCTCGGGAACGCCGGGTCGGGCATAGACCTCCAAGGCCCAGTCCCAGAGGCCCATCAGGCCACCGGCCCGATGTCCTGACCCCACCGCTTGACCGGTTGCCAGGACAGACCCAACAGATCCAGCACCCGACCCACCGACTGATCCACCATCTCCGCCAGGCTGGAGGGCTTGGCATAGAAGGCCGGCAGGGGCGGGGCGATCACGGTGCCCATCTCGGCCAGGGCCACCATGGTGCGCAAGTGGCCCAGATGCAGCGGGGTCTCCCGGACCATCAGGACCAGTGGGCGGCGTTCCTTCAGGGTCACGTCGGCGGCGCGGGTCAGCAGGGAGGACGTGACGCCCGTGGCGATTTCGCTCATAGTCCGCACCGAACAGGGGGCGATGACCATGCCGAGGGTCGGATAAGACCCCGAGGCGATGGCCGCGCCCACATCGCCCACCTTATGGGACACATCGGCCCGGGCCTGGACGTCGGCGAGCGTCAGATCGGTCTCCTGGGCGATGGTCAGGGCCGCAGCCCGCGACAGCACCAGGTGACTTTCCACCTTGAGATCACGGCAGGCATCCAGAATCCGCAGGCCGTAGGTGACACCGCTGGCACCTGAAATGCCAACAATGAGGCGTCGATGATCCATTTTTTTCCGGGCCTTTGGTTACCGTCGCCTGAATTCAAGGCATCACGACCACTTGGGTCTGTGCAAACATATGTGATCTGACAGACCAGACCAGCGGGTGTTGAGTGGTCTTATCGTTCCAACCCAAGGAGACGAACCGTCATGGCAGTCGAAGCCCGGATCCGTGAACTCGGATCGCGCCACCACTCTCTCGATCAAGCGATCCAGGACGAACTCAACCGGCCAGCCTCCGACGACACCCGCCTAAGGGAACTCAAGCGAAAGAAGCTCAAACTCAAGGAAGAGATGGAAGCCCTGCGCGCCAGCACCCATTGACTCTGGGACCTGGGCTCACCGCGTGAGTATGGGGGCCGTCGGAGCCTGACAGTCCGCCGGTCTCCATTCGCTCGTCATGACGATGGCAATGCAGCGCATTCAAGCATCAACGTCGGAGCCCAGCATCCGCTGCGCGACGCCAGTTGAGAACGTGGTAAAACAGAACCATGAGCAAAACGTCTGGGAAACATGGTGGGGTGAAGGCTGGGTTCACTCTTGGCCGCAGCGGCTTTGCCAAGATAAGCGCCATTGAAGGTATCCGCCTGAGCCCGGAAATGGAGGAGCGGTTCCGAGATTTTGACCGCCAAGGTCTGTCGCCAAGCGACCGGCGAACGGACATATCGCGCACCTTCTCCAAGGACCGCTAGCCGGCACCCCAATGTATGAGGCCCTTGGCGACCCGTACTGCTATCCAGCGTCATCGGTCCTAAGGAATCTCCGGGGTCTTCGATCTCAAGACGACCTTGATCAGTTCGAAGCCGCTGCCACGATCCAACGCGCTGACGAGCCGCTTCCAGGGGGTCGGCTATCCGTTTCCCACTACTTCGCCATTCACCGACACCTCTTTCAGGACGTTTTCAGCTGGGCCGGATCTGCTCGCACGGTTCGTCTCGGCAAAAGTGGAACGGTCTTCTGCTACCCGGAGCACGTCCGTCAGGAGATGCGAACCCTGTTCGCCGATCTCAAAGCGAAGAACCACCTTCGTCGACTCCCGCCTGATGCATTCGCAGGAGAGGCCGCGTCATTCCTGGCGACACTGAATGCGATCCATCCCTTTCGCGAGGGCAACGGTCGAAGCCAGATGACCTTCCTTGCCATGCTCGCCGACCGAGCGGGCCACCCACTCAACCTTGATTTGCTGGAACCAGAATCGTTCCTAGCGGCCATGATTGAAAGCTTTCGAGGTTCGCCGACCGACCTGACAGCCCACATCTACCGCCTGATCGGCGGCAATCCCGGCGACTCAAGGCGTGCCTAGTCCTTGACCCTTCAGATTGGCCCACCTGACAGGGTCAGCGTCGAGCTAGGTCCTAGTCCTCGGCGTCGTCCTCATCGGCGTCGTCGATCACCTCGTCCACCTGGGCAGCCCCTGTGGCCGAAGCCGGCTCCAGAGTCGGGCCGTCCGGCTCGACGATACCCTTGCGGGCGTCGTCCTTGGCCTTCTTGTCAGCTGCCTTCCGAACCACGGCGTCCAGTTCCATCTGGGTCGAGAGGCCCAGGGTCACGGGGTCCACCGGCTTGATGTTGGTGGAGTTCCAGTGCTGGCGATTGCGCACCTGGTCGATGGTGGCCTTGGTGGTTCCCAGCAGCCGGGCAATCTGGCTGTCGGCCACTTCGGGGTGGTTGCGGATGAACCAGGCAATGGCGTCAGGACGATCCTGGCGGCGCGACACCGGCGTGTAGCGCGGGGCCTTCTTCACCGGCTTCAGCAGTTCAGCATGGCGGCTCTTGAGGGCCGTCATCCGATAGGTG
>JANPAO010000144.1:0-12333 GCA_031429955.1 Phenylobacterium sp.
CCGTAATAGGGGTTGGAGGCGGCGTTGCAGACCACGATGTCGATCTTGCCGAATGCCTTGCGGGTTTCGTCCACCAGCCGCTGGAGATCTTCCTTCGAGGAGATGTTGGCCGGGACGGCAATGGCGGCGCCGGGATGTTTGGCATTGATGGCGGCGGCAACCTCTTCGCAGGGACCGGCCTTGCGCGAGGAGATGGTGACCTTGGCGCCATGCTCGGCCATGCGCTCGGCAATGGCCTTGCCGATGCCCCGCGAGGACCCGGTGATGACGGCGACCTTACCCGCCAGATCGAACAGCTCACCCATGGTCGTCTCCCGAACGCTTGTTTGATTGTTGGAGGGCATTTGGGCGGTGGGGGGCGGTGGCGTCAAGGGTGGGGGCGGGGTCGTCGGCTCGACGGCAACTCGCCATAGAGATTGAACAATGGCCAATGATTCCCGTCGCTGTAGCCAGGATCACGGGTGAGTATTGGTCGCGCCCCCCCTTCAGATCAAGAGAGGCGGGGACGCGCACCCCCTTCAACGCGCTGGCCGGGCACGGCAGAAAGTCCTGCCTGCGCCCTGCGTTGCCCAGGAGTAGGGGCGCTATACTGCCACCGCCTTGCGCAGGATCTCGTTGATCCGGCTCTGCCAGCCTGGGCCTGACTCCCGCAGGCGGTCGATGAGGTCGCTGTCGAGGCGGAGGGTGACCTGACGCTTGGGGTTTTCGAGCTTCGGGCGGCCGCGTTTGGTCAGGGTTCCCTGGGCGGGGCGCAGGATGCGGTCGCCGTCCTTAAGCGCGGCGCGCTCGAAGAAGTCGTCGGTCAGCTCGGGCGCTTCATCGGGATCCGTCCAGATGGGCGCGGTACTTTTCTTGTTCCCTGGCATTGCTTTTCCTCATCGAGATGATGCGACGGCCTTCGCTACGTGGCGTCCAGACAACGACAACCATTGTGCCATCCAGCCGGCCCACCGTGATCCAGCGAGTTTCGCCGTAGTTCCTGCGGTCGTCCTCGATCTCGTAGTGAGGTCCCGCAAAGACCTTTGGCGCATCCTCGAAATCGAGGCTCCTGTGTTCGAGGGTCTCAGCCCGCTTGTTGGGGTCGTAGGTGATGAGCACGCGGATCACCTCCCGAAGTCCTGAAGATACTAATCAGAATTCTCCCGGCTTCTGGCACCTGTACACCTCCGCAGGCCACGGCCTTGGCACCAACGCTTTTATTTTTGTAGTTACATTAACGCCTCGATGCAAGGAAAACAAGCGACGGAAACCCCTTGCCATTGGCCCCTGGGTACAGATTCACCGCTGCGCTGCAGCTGGGATGCAGGCGTGGGGACACGCGCGCCCAGGCCCAGGGGCTGCAGGCAGGAATGGACTGCGGGTTCCAGTCGTCATCTCCAGACCTCTGCCGAGGCCTTCACCAGCCGTGACATCAGGATCATGCGGGCCACAGCCCGTCCGTCCGGTTCCTTGAGGGTGGATTCGTACCAGACCACCTCGGTCTTGGGGCTGTCGGAGAGGGCCAGGACCTCACCGTCGCAGAGATAGTCGTGCTCGACGAAGACCGGGCCGGCCAGCATCTGTAGTTCGATGGCCCCGAAGAGACCGACATAGGGGACCGTCGGTCGCCAGAGGGGGACCTCCACCTCTCTCAGGGCGTGGATGGCGCGGGAGGGAATGGCGACGATCTCGCCGAACTCGGCGGGGTCGGAATAGACGCGCAGCGGTTCGGTGATGAGGGCCTCGCGGCCGTCGCGATAGGCACCCGCCAGGCGTGCCGGGACATCGGCGACCCGGGCCCCCACCGGGGCGGTGAGCAGGCGCAGTTCGCCGGGCGGGCGCACGGTCTTCAGCCGCTGGCGCAGGTGGGAGTCCAGGTCCTGCGGCCCCACGCTGGCGGTGCCTTCGCAGACCCGCTGGCCGGTGGTGGTGTCGATCATCCAGACCTCGGCGCGCGATCCGCCCTCCGGGCGCGCCACCGGCGGTCCGCAGAAGGCCTGGACCGGTTCGCCGTCGGTGGTGGCATTGAGGAAGAACAGGGACAGTCCGCCGGTCCTGGCCCAGTCGGGGCCGAAGACCTGAAGCAGCAGCGGCGGAAACTGCTCCATATGGATGCTGCCGGCCACGGTGCCGCCCTTGAAGCCCAGGGTCTGGGCCGTGGCGTCATCGTGGATGGTGCCCTTGTCGAACCGTGAGGCATTGGCCGGGCGACGGACCGGTCCGGCCAGGACGCCGTCGGTCTCTGTGGCGGAAAAGGCGAGGGTCTCGGTCATGGCGCAGCCTCCTGGTGGCCGCTGACCCTACCGACCCTGGCGGGGGGAAGGAAGCCTGCCCCGGCCCTCACCACATGCTGGCCGCGGCCCGGGCCGGCCATTCGGCGTCATAGGCCGCCCCGCCCTGGGCACCGGAACTGGCGGAGCTGAGCATCTGGCCGGCGGTGGGCAGGCTTGCCAAGTCGACGTGACGCTGGGGATTCCAGAGATCGGCCCGGATCACCGCTCGGGCACATTGGAAGAACGCCGTCTCAATGGTGATCACCACCACACAGCGGGGCAGCTTGCCCTCCATCTCGAAGGACGCCAGCAGGTCACGGTCAGTCCGCAGCTCGGCCCGGCCATTGACCCTCAGGGTCGAGCCTGAACCGGGGATCAGGAACAGCAGGGCCACGCGGGGGTCGGCGATGATATTGCGCAGGCTGTCGGCCCGGTTGTTGCCCCGGCGGTCGGGCATCATCAGGGTCTTGGCATCGGCGATGGTCACCACCGCCCCGGCATCCCCACGCGGGGAGCAGTCCAACCCCTCGGGGCCCACAGTGGCCAGGGCCACGAAGGGCGATGCCCGGACCAGGGCGGCATACTCCGCATTCAGATGGTCCAGTTCCTTGAGGGTGGAGGTGGGACCCGGGACGCCATAGAGGGCTTCGAGATCGGCAAGGGTGGTCAGACGGGGCATGGGGCTTCCAGGCATGGGACTGGGTCCATTCTGCTGGAATCGCGACCGAATGGAAACGTCAGGTCGGGGGATGCGTCGCGATGGAGTCTGTGCCAGCCTGAAGCCGCCCATTCGGAGACGACCATGACCACGCCCTGGCTCGAAGACGCCCGCGCCCTGCAGGCCAAGACCGTCGCCTTCCGCCGCGACCTGCATCAGCATCCCGAGCTGGGTCTGGACCTGCCGCGCACCACCGCTGCTGTCCGCACCGCCCTGCAGGGGCTGGACGTGGAGATCGTCCAGGGGACCTCCAATTCCGGCCTGATCGTCACCCTGAAGGGTGATCCCGCCGGGGCCACCATCCTGCTGCGGGGCGATATGGACGCCCTGCCTATGACCGAGGACACGGGCCTGAGCTTTCAGTCCCAGGTGCCCGGCGCCATGCACGCCTGCGGCCACGATGCCCATACCGCCATGCTGGTCTCAGCCGTTCACCTGATGCACGCCCATCGCGACCGCCTGGCCGGCACGGTGAAGTTCATGTTTCAGCCGGGGGAAGAGGGTGACTTCGGCGCGCGCCACATGATCGAGGACGGTCTGCTGGACCTGGCCCCCGTCCCCGAGGCGGCCTTTGCCATCCATATCAGCCCCAATATCCCCACCGGGATTATCGCCTCCAAGCCCGGTGCCTTCATGGCCTCGCCAGACCAGGTGGCCATCACCCTGAAGGGCCAGGGGGGCCATGCCTCGACCCCACATCTGGCGCGCGATCCGATCCCCGTGGCCGCCGAGATCGTCATGGCCCTCCAGGCCTTGGTGGCCCGGCGCATCGACGCCTTTGACCCGGTGGTCCTGACCATTGCCAAGATCGAGGCTGGCACCACCCACAATGTCATCCCTGAGAGCGCCCACATGCTGGGCACCCTGCGCTCGTTCTCCGAACGCTCACGGGCCAAGGCCCATGAGGGCATCGCCCGCATCGTCAGCAAGATCGCCGAGGCCCATGAGATGGTCGGCGAGGCGGTGATCACCGCCGGCTATCCGGTGACGGTGAACAATGCCGACTTCGTGGAACGGGTGAAGGGGGTCACCACCGACCTGCTGGGGGAGAAGGGCTATCGCGAGATGCCCAGCCCGGTGATGGGGGCCGAGGACTGGTCCTATGTGCTGCAACGCCTGCCCGGCTGCATGGTGTTCCTGGGCGTGGCCCCGGCAGAGGTGAAACCCGCCCACGCCCATTCCTGCCACTCCAACCGCATGGTGATGGACGAGGACGCCATGGCCCACGGCGTGGCCCTGCACGCGGCCATCGCCGAGCAGTACCTGGCCTCGGTGAGGTAGGGGCGCGTCACCAGATCCTCCCCCAGCGCGCAGCGCGATGTGGGGGAGGTGGGCCGGCGCGAAGCGCCGACTCGGAGGGGGATCGACGTCGTCGACACCTTCGGCCCCAAAACGAGAGTCAAAGTCCCCCTCAGACGGCCCTTTGGGCCGCCAGCTCCCCCAGGGGTGGAGCATCTGGGGAGATTGTTGCCGCTCCTCTACAGCCCCTTCAACCAGGCCAGCAGCCGCGTGGTCACCTCGGTGGGGCGTTCCTGTTGGGTCCAGTGGCCGCAGCCCGGCAGCACATCGGCACCGCGCAGGTCGGTCATCTCCTGGCCCATGATCGCCAGCAGGTCGCCCCGGCCCAGCATGGCCAGCACCAGGTCCCGCTCCCCGCCGATGAACAGGGAGGGCTGCTGGATCTTCCGGCCAGCAAACTGCGACAGATACTCAAAGTCCCGCTGGTGGTTGCGATAACGGTTCAGCGGCCCGCGAAACCCTGACCGGGCGAACTCTGCAGCATAGTAGGCGATGTCCACATCGGTCAGCCAGGCGGGGAAGGGATCGGGGTCCACCAGGCCCTCCAGCAGACCCTGACCGTGAACCTTGTCATTGGGCCAGGTGCCGTCGGGGGCATCGCCTCTGATGGCGTAGTAGAATTTGCGGATCGAGTCGGTGGGGCTGGCCTCCAGCTCGGCCTCAGCGGGGCCGACGTTCTGGAACCAGGCCTGGTAGAAGAACTTGCCCTGACTGGTGAACACCTTGTCCACCAGGTCCATGAAGCTGGCCTTGGGCACGCCGGTATAGGGCACCGACAGGCCGGCGACGGCGCGGACCCGGTCAGGGCGGATCAGGGCCGAGTTCCAGACGATGGGTGCCCCCCAGTCGTGGCCGATGAGCACCGCCTTCTCACCCGGCGTCAGATGCTCGATCACCGCAGCCACGTCGGCCACCATGTGTTCCATGTCGTAGGCGGCGATATCGTCAGGCTTGCCCGACCCGCCATAGCCCCGCACGTCAATGGCGCAGGCGGTGAATCCCGCCTGGGCGATGGGGGTGATCTGGTGGCGCCAGCTGTACCAGCTCTCCGGAAAGCCGTGGACCATGACCACCAGGGGGCCAGACCCCTCCATCGCCACCCGGATCGGGGTGTCGGCAAGGGGCAGGGTGCGAAACTCAGGCATGTTGGGCCTCATGGGGTCTGGAGCCCCATCGATAGGCCGGTGACGGCGCGTCCGCCAACCGCAAAAAAGCCCGCCGGTGAGGGCGGGCTTCTCGGCTGAGTTCCATCCAAGACCCTGACCGTTTCAGATGGATTCATCTGAAACGGCAAGAAGGGTCTCATTTCCACTATTTAGAGCGTGACGGGCGCTTCAACCGGCATCCACTTGAAGCTGTCACGCTCTAGGCCTGGGAGGACTGGGACGGGTGGAGATCAGCGGGCAGCGAACTCTGAACGGCCGCTGGCGGCGATCATCGAACGCTGACTGTCGGAAAGGCCAGAGACGGCCTCGGCGCGAACCGCGGCGACGCAGGCGGCGGTGTTCACCACGCGAGGGCCGGCGCCCAGCTTCTGGTCGGCACAGATCTTGGCCGACGCGCGATCAAGGCGCTGCTCAAAGGCGACAACCCCGGCCGAGGCGGAGAGATCACCCACCTTCACGGTCATGGGGGCGGCATGGGCGGCGCTGGTCAAGGCCAGGACGGGCAGGGCCGCCAGGGCCAGGGTGGCGAGGCCCGTAACGGTGTTGGTGAGCTTGAACATGGTGAAGTCCCTCGTTTCGAATGTGGTTGGCCGCGACACGCCGCCGATAACTTCGAGATACGAGCCTCAACTTCATAAGTCTTGTGAATACCAGGTAATGACAGAGATTTAAGAGAGTTACAGAATGTACATCTATGACATACTCGTAACAGTACTTAACAGTTTGTCATGCTCGGGTGGGGCACCCTATTCATCGCCCCGCGCCTCGATGCGCTCTTCCAGGTCGATCTCGTCCACGGCCAGGCCCTGGGCGTCGGTCATGTCATAGGCGATGCCGTCGGTGGTCAGCTCGTCGCACTTGGCGAGAGCCTCCTCCTCGGTCTCAAGGGTGAAGGTCACCCTGCGGCCGGGATACTGGGCAGAGATGCGGTAGGCCATGGCCCACCCTACCTGTTTCTGTCGCCCCGCGCGATGGCCTGCGGGACCGCCTGGAGCCCTTTCCGATCTGACTGCGTCAATCAGATCGGATAAAAAGGGCTCTAATTCAAAAAGTTAGAGCATTTTCGACCCGATAACCGTTTCACACCTATCGGAAAATGCTCTAGGCGGGCGAGGTCGCCAGCCAGATGATGTGCCGCGCGCCGCGCTTGCCGCCGCCGGCCCTGACCTTGATCTCCTCCACCTGGTAGCCGGCCTTGGCCAACCTTTTGGTGAAAGCCGCATTCGGGGCCGAGGACCAGACCGCCAGCACCCCACCCGGTACCAGGGCCTGGCGCGCCGCCAGCAGACCCGGATGGTCGTAGAGCCGATCATTGCCCCGGCGGCTCAAGCCCTCAGGGCCATTGTCGACGTCCAGGACGATGGCGTCATAGGCCCTCTGCGCCTTGGCGATGAGGCCGCGCACGTCGCCCGGGGCCAGGGTCAGGCGCGGATCCTCGAGACTCCCAGCCGAGAGATGGGCCATCGGACCCCGCGCCCAGGCGATCACCGCCGGCACCAGTTCCCCCACCGTGACCTGGGCTGCCGGACCAAGGCTGGCCAGGGCCGCTCTCAGGGTAAAGCCCATGCCATAGCCGCCGATCAACAGTCGGGTGGCCGGCCCCGTGCGGTCGCAGACCAGGGTCGCCAGGGCCTGTTCAGAGCCGCTGAGCCGGCTGTTCATCAGCTCAATGCCGCCGGCCATGATGGAGAATTCCTCGCCCCGACGCATCAGGCGCAGGTCCCCGCCGTCGTCGGGCACGGTGGCGGTGTCGAGGTGAACCCAGGGGATCATGGCGGCCTTTGGCGAGGAGATCAGGTGCCTGACTACAGCCGGTGACGGCTCCGGGCCAGGGGTCAGCCCTTGAACCCACGCACGGGACGCGGTAGCGGCGGACGCTGCGGCGGTGGGCATCGCCCCGAAGGAATTCCTATGACGCGCCTGGCCTTGCTGCTTGCTGTCCTCTGCCTCAGCGCCTGTGCGCGGACCTCGGGTCCACCGGCGCCGTTGCCGGCCGCCGATCCTGTCACCGCCCGCACCCTGCCCCAGGGTCAGATCCTGGGCTATGCCGATGCCGCGACGGGTGCCCATGCTTGGCGGGCCATTCCCTTTGCCAAGCCCCCGGTGGGCGCGTTGCGTTGGCGGGCACCCCGCCCGCCCGAGGCCTGGACCGGCCAGCGGCTGGCCACCGGCCAGGCCCCCTGGTGTCCGCAGATTCTCAACCCCCTCGATGGGGTAAAGAAAGAGCGATACGGCGAGATCGTGGGCCAAGAGGACTGCCTCTATCTGAACATCTATGCTCCGCCGATGAGTGCCCAGGCTGCCGCGAGCGCCAAGCTGCCGGTTATGATGTGGATCCATGGCGGCGGAAACACCTGGGGCCGCGCCGAAGCCTATGATTGTGCCGCGCTGGCGGCCCGGTTCAAGGTGGTGGTGGTGGTTGTCCAATACCGCATCGGGGCCCTGGGCTGGATGGCCCATGCCGCCCTGCGGGAGGGCGGGACCCTGGCCGACGACGCCTCGCCCAATTTCGGAACCCTGGATCAGATCAGAGCCTTGGAATGGATCGCCAAGGACATCACAGTTTTCGGCGGCGACCCAGGCCGGGTGACCATCTTCGGCGAAAGCGCCGGGGGGCAGAATGTCGCGGCCCTGCTCACCAGCCCGCGCGCCAAGGGCCTGTTCCACCGCGCCATCGTCCAGTCCGGATCCTTTGACTCCACCCCCATCGCCGAGGCCGAGGGCCTGACGGGCGACAAGCCCCAGGCCGCCCGCCTGATCGCGCCGAAGATCGTCGGGGCGGGCCAAGCGGTAACCGGTCAGACCCTGCGCGCGGCCCCCCTCAAGGCCGTGTTCTCCGCCTTCAAGACCGACAAGGGCGAGATCGAGCCGATCCGCATCATCGCTGACGGCTTGGTCCTGCCGGCTCAGGGCCTGAGATCGGTCCTGGACCGCCCCGCCGATTTCAACGCTGTCCCGGTGATCACCGGGACCAATCGGGACGAGATGAAGCTGTTCAACGCCCTGAACCCGAAATACGTCACCTATGTCCTGGGAGCCCTGCCCAAGGCCCGCGACCCGGCCCTCTACGACGCGGTGTCAGCCTATCCCAGCCGCAACTGGCGTCTGAACGCCGTCGACCGGCCCGCCACCCAGATGGTCGCCGGCGGCCACGCCCCGGTCTGGGCCTATCGCTTTGACTGGGATGAAGAGGGCAAGGTCCTGGTCACCGACCTGGGTCAATTGCTGGGGGCCGGCCACAGCCTGGAGATCCCCTTCGTCTTTGGCCACTTCCACCTGCTGGGCAGCTTTGACAAGTACGCCTTCACCAAGGCCAATGCGCCCGGTCGCTTGGCCCTGTCCGACGCCATGATGAGCTATTGGGTCAACTTCGCCGCCACCGGGGACCCCGGTCGCGGGGTCGATGGGCGCCAGCCCACCTGGGGTGCTTGGACCACCACCGCCGGAGCCCCGACCCTGATGCTGCTGGACAGTCCCAAGGGCGGCGGGGTGCGGATGTCTGCCGATCGCGAGTCAGCCACGCGCATCGTCACCGACCTGCTGGCCGACAAGCGCTTTGCGACCCCGGCTGACCGGTGCGCAGCCCTGGCTCGGATGACGCAGGACAACCCCGACCTGGCCGCCCCTGCTGGCGCCTGCCCCTGACGGCGTCAGAGACCGAAGCGGGGGAACTGAGCGCCCCTCAGTCGCCGGCCTCCACCCTGGCCAAGGTCTTGCGGCCCATGGCCAGAAGCCGGGGATCGTTCACGGCACCTGAGTCAGCCAGGACGACGCCGTAATAGACCGCCCAGCCGGCGGCGCGAGCCCAGGTGGCGGGACTGGCGTCATAGGCGGCCATGGCGGCATGACGCGCCACCGTGTCCGGCAGCAGCATCCACAGGGACGCCAAGTCGGTCGCGGCGTCACCGGCGCACATGTCGCCCCAGTCGATGACGGCGGTGAAGGCCCCGTCCTTGGTGAGAACATTGCGGGCGTGGGGGTCGCCGTGCAGCCAGGTCGGCGCAAGATCGAGCGGCGTCGTCAGGGCGGCGGCCCACACCTTACAGATGCGAGGCGTGATCAGGTCGGTGGTGCGCGCCACCCGCTCGAGACGCTCGTCGAGATAGTCCGCTCGGGTCGCCAGGGGCACGCCGCGATAGGCGTTGTGCGGGGCGTCTGGCGGGGCAGGTCGATGCAGGGCGCGCAGGAAGTTCACCCAAACCAGCGCCTGGTCGGCGCGAGGCGGATCAAGGTCAGCCGGTCCTCCCGCCATCCAAGGCAGGATGCTCCAGGGCCAGGGATAGAGGGGGCTCGCCGATCCCTGCCGCAGAGGAGCCGGGACCGGCAGAGGCAGATGAGGGGCCAGGGTTGGCAGCCATCGCTGTTCGTTCTGCAGCAGATCAACAGCGATCTTCCGACGGGGCAGGCGCACGGCCATGTCCGGCCCCAGACGGAACATGACATTGTCCCAACCCGAGGCAACCTCGCGGACCTCCAGGTGGGCCAGGTCAGGGTGTTGGGCCGCCAGCAGAGCCGTGACGAGGGGCGCGTCGAGGGC
The DNA here is from genome assembly GCA_031429955.1 of Phenylobacterium sp. Lineage (GTDB taxonomy): Bacteria > Pseudomonadota > Alphaproteobacteria > Caulobacterales > Caulobacteraceae > Phenylobacterium. The sequence continues at coordinate 9,973 of JANPAO010000144.1, forward strand.
GACCTCCGCATCCGGGACGCCGATCTGGGAACCGGGGGCAGGCGTACTCAACTGGTGACTCCGGAAAACCGTTGGTGTACGCCAGCTTCTGTCATGTCCCGCACCGCCGCCCAAGTCTGGTATTTTAGCTTTCTGACGCCCCTGGCGGAGGAAGGACTTGGCGTGACGTGACATCGTCCTAGACAAGCCCCCACCCACCGCCAGTCACCCTGGCGGTTTTTTTATGCCCGCCGGTGACCTCCCGCCCGGAGATCTCCATGCCCACCACCGACGACCTTCGCATCGCCAACCTGCGCGACCTGTGCCCTCCCAGTCAGGTGATGGCCGAGTTTGTCCGCACCCCGCCAGCCAGCACGACCGTGACCGCCGCCCGCCACGCAGTTCACCAGATCCTGCACGGCCAGGACGACCGGCTGTTGGTGGTGATCGGTCCCTGCTCGATCCATGACCCTCAGGCGGCACTGGACTATGCAGAGCGGCTGCTGGGCGAGCGCCGACGACTGGGGGGTGAGCTTGAGATCGTCATGCGGGTCTATTTCGAGAAACCCCGGACCACGGTGGGCTGGAAGGGGCTGATCAATGACCCCGATCTGGACGGCAGTTTCAACATCAACAAGGGCCTGAGGCTGGCCCGGAGCCTGCTGTTGCAGATCAATGAGATGGGCCTGCCAGCGGGGGTCGAGTTCCTGGACGTGATCACGCCGCAGTATCTGGCCGACCTCGTAAGCTGGGGCGCCATCGGGGCGCGAACCACCGAAAGCCAGATCCACCGGGAACTGGCCTCGGGCCTGTCCTGTCCCGTGGGCTTCAAGAACGGCACGGGTGGCGATGTGAAGATCGCGGTGGACGCCTGCAGGGCTGCGGCCCAACCCCATCACTTCCTGGCGGTGAGTAAGGCCGGACACTCGGCCATCGCCACCACCACAGGCAATGAGGACTGCCACGTCGTGCTGCGAGGCGGAACGGTGCCCAACTATGACGCCACCAGCGTGACCGAAGCCGCCACCGCCATGGTGGCCGCAGGCCTGCGGGCGGCCCTGGTGATCGATGCCAGCCATGCCAATAGCGGCAAGGACCCGGCCCATCAGCCTGCGGTCATCGACAGCATCGCGAGCCAGGTGGCGGCGGGGGAACGGCAGGTGGTGGGGGTCATGGTGGAGAGCCATCTGGTGGCCGGGCGCCAGGATCTGGTGGCGGGCCGGCCCTTGGTCTATGGCCAGAGCGTCACCGACGGCTGCATCGATTGGGAAACCTCCGTGGGCGTCCTGGATCGCCTGGCCCATGCGGTGCGGGCGCGACGAAAGGCTCCGGTCGCGGCATCAACAGCCGCCATGGCTTGACCGGCAGCCAACGCCGCGTTGATTCTGATTCGGCCTGGCTTTGTTCCGTCTTGGTTCGGTCTGTTAACCATGATGAACTTTCTCTTAATGCCGGCTTGTTCCGGTTCCAGCGGTCAGAAGGGTCATTCGCAGAGCGGCCAACCACCCATGTCTAGGTGGAAGTGGTTGGCGTGGGCGGCGTTGTAGTCCGGCGACAGGACGGTGACGAAGACCCGGCATCCCCCGTCGCGGACCCGGCGCAGAAAGACCCCCTTTGGCCCCGGATCGCTCCAATCCCTCAGGACACTGATGGTCTCGCCGTTCGCCAGCTTGAACCCCGCCACGTCCAGGGCGTTGGCGCTGGCATGTTCGCTGACGGGGCCTTCGGCGCGGCCATAGATGCGGCGGCAGGCAAAGGAGCCGTAGTTGTCGATCGCCACCACCGCCTCCCCCAGCACCTCGAAGGCCGCAGGTTGCACCACCTGCCGCTCCCAGATCGACACCGCCAGGGCCTCCTTGCAGGTCATAGAGACGGCGTCCGGCGACAGGGGCGCCATACCACTGGTGAAGCGAAGGGCGCCGGTCACCTTGCACGCCCCGTCGGCCGATGATTCCTCCACCTCGCGGAAGGTCATGCCGCCTTGGCTGAGCACCGCGCGGCAGGCGGCGGGGTCGGCCCCGGTGCGGGCGGCCTTGGCCTTGGTGGCCACCCCAAGCGGGTCGATGAGGCTCAGCGGCTTCCACGGCAGGTGTTGGGGCGGAATGGTGCGTTCGGCCACAAAGGCCATCACCCCCACCAGACCCCAGATCAGCAACAGTCCGACAATGCGGGCCGCCAGGGTCTGGCGGCGCGCATGCTTTTCGACCTGGGGATGTCGCGGAACGCGGTAGGCGGCCATGCAGCCCCGGTGGTGAAGGTCAGGAGGACACGCCTCGTGTGGGGACCTTAGCGGTGGGGGCTCCGGATGAAAACACCGCGATCCCGGTGCCTCTTCCCTTTCGCGGCGTCAGGGGACGATGATGGTGCCAAAGCGAGGACACC
>JANPAO010000145.1:0-3090 GCA_031429955.1 Phenylobacterium sp.
CGTGCGAGTAATGGCTGGCGAAGGTGGTTTTTAGTTCGTCCAGAACCCGCTGCCGCAGCTTCTGCGCCGCTTCGGCCCCGACCTTCATCAGGAAGGGTGTCAGCAACCAACCACCGAGGCCCCAGGACATGCCAAAACTGCGCGCCAGCTCCGTCGGCCGGGTGTCGAGCCCACCATAGATATAGACCTGCTTATAGGTGGTGGAGCCATAGCGACTATAGGTCTTGGCGGTCATATTGGCCGCCACCTCCATACCGCTCAATATCTGACCGGCCAGCTTGCCGCCGCCGATGGCGTCAAAGGCCAGCGTCGCACCCGTGGCCACCAAGGCTTTGATCAGCACCTCCATGAAGTCCGGCGCGCTGGAGTCGACGATGTGTTTGGCCCCGATGGCTTGCAGGATCGCGGCCTGCTCGGCGCTGCGGACCACATTGACCAGTTCAACCCCGTCTTTCAGGCACACCTTGTTCAGCATCTGGCCGAGGTTCGAGGCCGCAGCGGTGTGCACAAGGGCGGTGTGTCCCTCCAGCCGCATGGTTTCCACCATGCCCAGGGCGGTCAGCGGGTTGACGAAGCAGGAGGCACCATCAGCCGCGGTGGCGCCCTCTGGCAGCACCAGGACATCGCCGGCCCGCAGGCAGCGATACTGGGCGTACATGGCACCGCCCAGCATGGCGACCGTCTTGCCCACCAGGTGCTGGGCTTCAGCACCGGCCTTGATCACCACCCCGGCACCCTCATTGCCCACCGGCATAGACTCGTCCATCCGCCCCGCCATGGCCCGCATAAAGGCCGGGGGAATGGCGGCTGTCATCACCGAGCTGGCTCCGGCACCAGACAGCTTGGCCGTGGAGATATCGGCGGCACCCAGCAATAGGCCGAGGTCCGACGGGTTGATCGGCGTGGCCTGCACCCGCACCAGAATCTGGTCGGGCCCCGGCTCGGGGATCGGCACGCTGGCCAGGGACAGTTCCAACTCTCCGCTGGCCTTGGCCAGGGATCGCAATTCCAGGCCGGTGCCTTGGGTTTCGGTGGCCATCTTGTCTCTCCTGATGCGTAGCGGATCTGGTGATCAACAGAGCGCGTCGCAAGGCGCGCGGCAATGGCCTGTCAGCCTATTTGTCGGCCAGGATCATTTGAGCGGCCTTCTCAGCGATCATCATGGTGGGGGAGTTGGTATTGCCCGAGGTGATCTGGGGCATGACGGAGGCATCGGCGATCCGAAGACCCGCAATCCCCCGAACGCGCAGGCGCGCATCGGTGACCGCCCAAGGATCGCCCTCCACCCCCATCTTCGCCGTGCCCACCGGATGAAAGATGGTGGTGCCAAGCGCGCGGGCCGCTGCCAGCAGATCCCCGTCGCTCTGGGCTGAAGATCCGGGTCGCTGTTCGGTGGGGGCAAATCGCCGCAGGGGCGGCTGGGCCACGATCTGGCGCACCAGCCGCATGGAATCGACCGCCACCTGCTCGTCGGCAGCGTCAGAGAGATAGTTGGGCTGGATCGTCGGTGCCGACATCGGGTCGGCGTTGGCAGCGTGGATCGATCCTCGGCTTGCAGGCCGCAGGTTGCAGACACTGATGGTGATCGCAGGCTTGGTGTGCAGGGCCTCACCGAACCGGTCCAGGGACAGCGGTTGGACATGGAACTGCAGATTGGGCGTGGCCTGATCGGGGGAGGACTTCGCAAAGGCACCCATCTGAGATGGAGCCATGGACATTGGGCCCCGACGAAACAGCGCGTACTCTGCGGCCATCAAGGGCCGACGCCACCAGGAAGCGTAGAGCTCGTTCATCGTCGGCACGCCGGTCACCCCGTAATAGGGGCGGATCTGCAGGTGGTCCTGCAGATTCTCGCCGACGCCTGGCAGGTGGTGCTTAGTCTCGATCCCCAGCGCCGCCAACCGCGCGCCATCCCCGATGCCTGACAGCTCCAACAGGTGGGGCGTTCCCACAGCACCGGCCGAAAGCACCACCTCGCAGGCCGCATCGGCCCCAAAGGCTTGCGCGCCCTGGCTCCAGTCCACACCGACCGCGCGGCCAGCCTCGATCCGCACCTTGGTGACGCAGGCACCGGTCACCAGCTTTAGGTTTGGGCGCGACATGACCGGCTTGAGAAATCCGCTGGCCGCACTCCAACGCCGCCCAGACCTCTGATTCACCTGGAAGTAGCCACTGCCCCCATTGTCGCCGGAGTTGAAATCCTCCACCTGCGGCACGCCCGCCATGGCCGCAGCCTCCGCAAAGGCGTCCAGCACTTTCCAGCGCATTCGCGGATGCTCAACCCGCCACTCGCCGCCGCTGCGATGGTGATCGTTGGGCGGCGCTATGTGGTCCTCCTGCGCCAGGAACAGCGGCAGGACATCGTCCCAGCCCCAGCCCAACAACCCCATCTGACGCCAGTTGTCATAGTCGGCGGCCTGGCCACGCATATAGATCATAGCATTGATCGCCGAGGACCCGCCGATCACCTTGCCGCGCGGATAGGCCAGCTTGCGGCCATCAAGGCCCGGCACCGCCTCGGTCTCGAACATCCAGTCGGCCCGGGGGTTGCCGATGGAGAACAGGTAGCCCACCGGAATGTGGAACCAGATCCAGTCGTCCTTGCCCCCGGCCTCCAGGACCAGCACGCGGTTGCGCGGATCAGTAGATAGCCGATTGGCCAGGACACATCCCGCCGAACCACCTCCGACGATGATGTAGTCGAACGGGTCCGCCATGCCCCTGCCTAGCTGTCGAGGAAGCTCCGCAGCTTACGCGAGCGGCTGGGGTGCTTGAGCTTGCGCAGCGCCTTGGCCTCGATCTGACGAATGCGCTCACGGGTCACGCTGAACTGCTGGCCGACCTCCTCAAGGGTGTGGTCGGTATTCATGCCGATGCCGAAACGCATCCGCAGCACCCGCTCTTCCCGAGGCGTCAGGCTGGCCAGCACGCGGGTGGTGGTTTCCCGCAAGTTGGACTGGATGGCCGCATCGATGGGTAGGATGGCGTTCTTGTCCTCGATGAAGTCGCCCAGGTGGCTGTCTTCTTCGTCACCGATCGGGGTTTCGAGACTGATGGGTTCCTTGGCGATCTTGAGGACCTTCCGGACCT
>JANPAO010000146.1:0-3168 GCA_031429955.1 Phenylobacterium sp.
CGCGGGGCGAACCTAGACCTTCAGATTGCCCGCAGACATCTTGCCGCTGCGCTTGTCGCGCTCGAGCTCGTAGGAGACCTTTTGGCCTTCGTCCAGAGAACGTAGGCCGGCGCGCTCAACGGCGGAGATGTGCACGAACACGTCCGCGCCGCCTTCATCGGGCTGGATGAAGCCAAAACCCTTGGTGCCGTTGAACCACTTTACGGTGCCGGTAGACATAGAGATATTCGTCCTTGGATAGATATGCCCCACGCCAGAAGCTCTCGGACGGGGGATCAAATGTCGGGGGGTCGGTGGGAGAGTCCGGGGCGTCCTTGGACGCGTCGAAGTGTCTGCCGAACCTACGAGTTTGACCGCCCCACAATGGAGGAAAAGGGGCCAGAAGGCAAGCCGCCCCTGCGGCAACCTGGCCCTTTGGCTCCCTCACGCGGACGGACGGGGCCTGGGGTCTTGAGGCCGGTTAACCATGATTTCATCGGCGCAGGTCCAGGGTCGGATGGTTAGGTTCAGCCTCAGGAGTTCGCCATCTCTGCCTTCGCACGCAAGCCTGAAGCAACCGCCCCCAAGGACGCCCCAGCCAAGGTAGCCGCCGGGACCTCCCCCTCTCTCGTCGCCCTGACGCGCTATGGCCTGGAGCGCCAGGCGCGGGGTGACTTTGCCGCCGCGATTGAGGCCTTCCGGGCGGTGGCCGAGGCCTCGCCCCGCCAGCCGATGGTCTGGAACAACCTGGCCCTGGCCCTCAGCGGCAGCGGCGATCACGTCCAGGCCGCCGAGCTGTTCCGGCGCTCCCTGCACCTTGACCCCGCCCAGACCGAGGTCTGGGTGAGCCTGGCCTCGGCAGCCCTCCAGGCCGGGCTGCTGGAGGAGGCCGCAGGGGCCTGCGACGCCGCCGTGGCGCGTGACCCGCGGCACCTTGAGGCCTGGCAGGTGCGGGCCATGATCCTGGCCGCCCAGGATGATTTTTCGGGTGCCGCCCAGGCCTTCTACCGGGTGCTTGGCCTTGGGGGTGAGACCGCCGCCCTGAGGGCCAATCTGGGGGTGATGCTGTTCAAGGATGGCCGGTTCCGAGCGGCTGAGACCGAACTGCGGGCCGCAGCGACCCTGGACCCAGATCTCGGGGAAGTGGCTGAAATGGTGCAACTGTGCGGCCTGGTGAGCGGGGGTCTGGGCGGCGATATGTCGCAGGCCGTGGCCGCCTCCGCGCACCTGGGGCAGGACGCTGACCGGCTGCTCAAGACCGCTCTGCTGTGCCTGGATGCGGCCGGCGAGGCCAGCGCCTCGGCCCGTGTCGCGCTCGCCTGGCTGGCCCTGCGCCCCACCAACCTGGAGGCCCGGCACTATGCCGATGCGGCCACGGGGTGCCCTACATTGCGCCAACCTGCCGCCCTGGTGACCGCCCACTTCGACGCCCAGGCCGCGACCTTCGATGATCAGCTTGTGGGGCGTCTGGCCTATCAGGGACCCGACCAGATCGCCGACCTGCTGAGTGCCGTCATGACCCCCGCTGCGGCCCTCCAGGTCTTGGAGTTGGGTTGCGGGACCGGCCTGTGCGGTGCGGCCCTTAGGCCCTTTGCGGCCCATCTTGCCGGGGTGGATCTGTCGCCGCGCATGCTCGAGAGGGCGCAGTCTCGGGGGGGCTATGACGACCTGCGAGCCACGGACCTTCTGGAGGCGCTTGCCCAGGCTCGGGGCCGGTGGGACCTGATCGTGGCTGCCGATGTCCTGCCCTATATGGGGGACTTGAAGCCGGTATGGGATCGCGCGGCCCTGGCCCTGAAGTCGGGCGGCCTGTTTGCCGTGTCCATCGAGCGCGCCGCGAGCGACACCTATGTCCTTCGCGCCAACGGGCGCTATGCCCACGGCCCATCCTATGTCTCAGGCCTCGCTCACGGGTCGTTCGAGGTGATCCTACAGGTCCCCGCAACCCTGCGAACCGAGGCCGGAGCGCCGGTTGCGGGCGAATATCTCCTGATGCGAAAGATCTAGCCCTTGCCAGTGCCCTACGCCGTGGGGCAGCTATAGCCCCTGTTGTTTGTTGCAAAGTCTCCCCCTTGCCCGCTGCCGCAGCCCTTGATCCGCTTGCCGAACTGATGCCCAGGATCGCGGCGGGGGACCGTGCGGCCCTGCGGCAACTTTACCTGGCCACCTCCGCGAAGCTTTTCGGCGTCTGCCTCCGTATCCTCTCCAACAAGGATGAGAGCGAAGACGTGTTGCAGGAGGTCTACATCACGATATGGCGTCGCGCCGACCGCTTCGAAGCGGGCCGGGCCAGCGTCATGACGTGGATATCCACCATCGCCCGCAACCGCGCCATTGATCGCCTGAGGGCGCGGGGCCCTCTGGCCTATGCCGACCAGATCGACGAGATGGAGATCGAGGACGGGGCACCTCGCGCCGAAATGCTGCTGGAGGCGGCCCAGTCGAGCCAGGCCTTGGGAAAGTGCCTTGGCGAACTGGACACCCGCACTGAGACGGTGATCCGCACAGCCTTCTTCGAGGGCATCACCTATGAGGCCTTGGCGGCCCGCATGGACGCGCCCCTGGGCACGGTAAAGAGCTGGATCCGACGAGGTCTGCTGAAACTCAAGGGGTGCCTTGAGTCATGAGCGAGCCGATTGATCTTGAACTGCCCGAGGACGAGGCCCTGGCTGCCGAGCACGCGCTGGGTGTGCTGGATGCCGGGGGACGGGCGGCAGCCGAATTGCGTATGGCCCGTGAACCGGGCTTTGCCGCCCTGGTGGTTGCTTGGCAGTCGCGCCTGGCGCCCATGCTCGGAGGCCTAGCGTCCGTGGCTCCGACCGAGTCCCTGTGGCAGCGGATCGAGCGCGGCCTGCCGGCGAACGACAATGTCGCGGGGGTCAGGTTCTGGCGTGGTCTGGCGGCTGGAGCCATGAGCCTCGCTGCCGCCAGCCTGATCGGCGTGGTGGTTCTGGCCAATCGTCCGCCACTGGTCGCTGTGCCGGCCCCGACCGACTTTGCGCAGCTTCTGAACGCAAGGTTGGATACCAGCGGCGGGCAGCACCTGTTCGTCGCGGCCTATGATCCTGTGCGCCGCAAGCTGATCGTCACCTCGCTGGTGACGCCAGGATCCGACCCGATCCATGTCCATGAGCTTTGGTTGATCCCTGCTGATGGCAAGCCCCACTCCCTGGGTCTGATCGACCCTGG
>JANPAO010000147.1:0-3682 GCA_031429955.1 Phenylobacterium sp.
TGGCCCGGCGAGGTCAACTCGGCCCAAGCCTGCTTGAGTTCCTTATAGTGCATCTCGTCCCCGACATTTTTTGGTTTTTTGGCCGAAGCTTCATAGTGTCTGAAACCCCCCGCGCGCAAAGCCGAAACAGGACCCGGACCATGAAAACCTACAAGATCGGCGTGATTGGTCTGGGACAGCGCATCGCCCACGTGCTGAGCGCCATGAAAGAGGTCGGTTGGAACCTGGAGGTGGTGGGTCATGTGGATCCGGGGCCGGTGGGGGCACCGATCCTGGCTGCGGCCCAGATCCCGATGGGACGGACCTATGGCTCGCCCCAGGCCCTGCTGGCGGACGGCCCCTTTGACCTGGTGATGATCGGCTCCCCCAACCACCTGCACATGGGCCATCTGACCCTGGCCCTGGCGGCCGGTTATCCGACCTTCACCGAAAAGCCCATCGTGCGCACGGTGGCCGAAACCTATGACCTGGCGCGTGCCCTGGCGCAGCCAGGCCGACCGCCGGTGTTTGTGGGCCTGGTGATGCGCTCCATGCCCATCGTGCGCGAGGTAATCGCCCGGGCCGACGGCGGGGCCCTGGGGGAGATCATTTCCATCGACGCCACCGAGCATCTGCCGGTGGAACACGGCGCCTATCTGGCCCGCAACTGGCGGCGAAAACAGGACTGGGGCGGCAGCTATCTGTTGGACAAGGTCTGCCACGACTTCGATATCTTCGGCCGGATCGCGGGGGCCAGGCCCGCCAAGGTGGCGAGCTTTGGCGGGCGGCGGGTCTTTACCTCCACCCGGGCCTCAGAGCCCCGGGCCTATGACGACGGATCGCCGGCCTATGTGGCCACCAACCCCGGCTGGATGGGGGCCAATGACGCCTTCGAGAGCGACATGGACGTCACCGACCACCAGACCGCCATGGTGGAATACGCCAACGGCGTGCGGCTGTCCTTCCACGCCAACAGCCACGTCAGCCTGCCCGAGCGCCGCTGGTATGTGGCGGGCACCAAGGCCACCCTGATCGCCGATCTGGTGCGCAACAGGCTGATGATCCGCCCCACCCTCAACCGCCAGAAGCCCGAGCGCATCGACTATGGCGGCGTCACCGCCAACAGCCACAACGGCGCCGACCAGGCCATGGCCCGCGACCTGCTGGCGACCCTGGAGACGGGGGCGGTGTTTCCGGTGACGCCCTATGACGCCATGGAGGCGGGGTTGACGGTGATGGCCATCGACCAGGCGATGACCGAGGGGGTGATACTGGACTGTGGGGAGATGTGGGCGGGGTTGGATGCGGCGCGGCGATAGGATTGTTTGTGTGGTTCGGGGACGGTTTGAGGGGACTGCGGGCGGCTCAGTTTGGTGTTGGAACCACGAACCACACGAACAACACGAACGGGGCACGTGCCCTCCTCCGCTCACCCCGGCGCAGGCCGGGGCCCAGATCGCAGGTCACAACTTGGGCCTGGAATCCGGAATGCGGTGGATGAATCTGGGTCCCGGCCTGCGCCGGGATGAGCCGGGGTTTGGGGTTTAGCTGCGCAGGATCTGGGCAAGTGCCAGCAACAGCGTGTCGGTCTGTTCCTCCGACCCCACCGTGATCCGCAGATAGTCCGCGATCCTTGGCCCGTCCCATCGCCGCACCAGGATAGCCCGCTCTCGCAGGGCTGCGGCCAGGGCCGCGCCGCTGCGATGAGGATGCCGCGTGAAGACAAAGTTGGCGCTGGATGGGAGGGTTTCGAAGCCGAGGGCGGTGAGGCCCTCCGCCATTCGTGACCTCCCTGCGATGATCGTGGCCAGGGTTTCCTGGAAATACCCCTCGTCCTGCACGGAGGCCATGGCGCCGGCCTGGGCGGGGCGGCTTAAGGGGTAGGAGTTGAAGCTGTCCTTTACCCGGGTCAGGGCCGCGATCAGGTCGGGGTGGCCCAGGGCATAGCCGACCCGCAGGCCGGCCAGGGCCCGGCTCTTGGAGAAGGTGCGGACCACCAGCAGGTTGTCGTGGGCGGCGATCAGAGGAATGGCGGTGTCGGCCCCGAAGTCCACATAGGCCTCGTCGATCACCACGGGGGCGTGCGCGTGATCGGTCAGCAGGGTCTGGATGTCGGCCAGCGGCAGGGCCACGCCGGTGGGGGCGTTGGGGTTGGGCAGGATGATGGCCCCTGCCCTGCGGCGGTAGTCGGCAACCTTGATGGCGAAGGCGTCGTCCAGGGGGATGGTCTGGGCCTCAATGCCATAGAGGCGGCAATAGACCGGATAGAAGCTGTAGCTGATGTCAGGGAACAGCAGCGGTGCCTCGTGCTTCAGCAGGGCGGCGAAGGCATGGGCCAGGACCTCGTCAGAGCCGTTGCCGACGAAGACCTGATCGAGGCTCAGGCCGTGATAGTCGGCCAGGGTCTGGCGCAGGGCGGTGGCCTGGGGGTCGGGGTAGAGACGCAAGGCCTCGGTGGCCGCTGCGCCGATGGCGGCCAGCGCCTTGGGGGACGGTCCCAGTGGGCTCTCATTGGTGTTGAGCTTAATCAGGCCGGGGATCTGCGGCTGCTCGCCCGGGACATAGGGCGAGAGGCTGTGGGTCAGGTCGCTCCAGAGGCGGCTCATGGAATCTCAGGCTATGATGAGGGGCAATCAGGAGGTCTGTGACATGGAAACCCGGGTTCTGCACCTGTCGGCGGTGGAGATGATCCCCTGGCTCGACCGCGCCTACAGCAGTGCCATCAAGCCTGAGTGGTTCGAGGGCCAGACCGAGGGGCGGCTGGCCAAGCCGCTGGGGATCACCCAGTTCGGGGTGAACCTGGTGACTCTGGCACCAGGTGCCTATTCCGCCCTGCGCCACTGGCACGCCGCCGAGGACGAGTTCGTCCATGTGATGAGCGGCGAGCTGGTGTTGATCGACGAGACCGGCGAGCACCGGTTGACCGCCGGGTCGTCGGCGGGATTTCCGGCCGGCGTGGTCAACGCCCACCACCTGGTGAACCGCTCGAACGCGCCGGCGAGCTATCTGGCGGTGGGGTCGCGGCGTCCTGGGGCGGAGACGATCAGCTATCCGGACGAAGATTTTGGGCCGGTGACGAAGTAGGTATCCGGCTCATTGCCTTCCCCCTTCCCCCTCGATGGGGGACGGGTCGGGGATGGGGGTGTGACTGCTGAGATGGTGGATGTTCGAGGTGGGCGCGGTGCCGATAGCAGACACCGACCGTTGCCCTGCACTCACCCCCACCCAACCCTCCCCCATCGAGGGGGAGGGCTTTGGACTAGGTCCCCAGGTTCCAACCAGCGGCCTTGGTGAAGGCGGCGTGGAATTCGGGGGTGTAGGCGGCTTCGGGGTCCTTGCGGACCCATTCGTCCAGCAGGTGAGCATCGTCGCCCACCAGGATGCGCCAACGCTCAGCCTTCACCCCGTCGAGGATGACGGTCGCCGCGGCTGCGGCGGTCATGGGGGCCTCCTCCAGGAAGCGACGGGCGCGTTCGGTGACCAGGGCCTGGATGGCGGCGTCGGGCACACTGGAGAGATCCACACCTGCGGCCGTCATGCGTTGACGGGCGGCGGCCAGTTCCTCCGGGGTCATCAGATCGGCCTCGGTGCCGGCCTGGACCTTGCGGGAGTTGGAGACGATGGAGGTGCCGATGTGGCCGGGCATGACCACGCTGGCCTTCACGTGGGGGGCGGTCAGGCGCAGGTCGGTGATCAGGGCCTC
>JANPAO010000148.1:0-11039 GCA_031429955.1 Phenylobacterium sp.
CGTTCTGGGCCACCAGAACGTCAAGGCTGGCCGCCTGACCTTCGACACCGAGGCCGCCGCCGCCGTCGCCAAGGCCGACGCGGTGTTCATCGCGGTCGGCACACCGTCGCGCCGTGGTGATGGCCATGCTGACCTTTCCTATGTCTATGCCGCAGCCGAGGAGATCGCCGGCTTGCTGGACGGCTTTACCGTCATCGTCACCAAGTCGACGGTCCCGGTGGGCACCGGCGACGAGATCGAGCGGATCATCAAGGCCAAGCGTCCTGATGCCCAGTTTGCAGTGGTCTCAAATCCGGAGTTCCTGCGCGAGGGGGCCGCCATTGAGGACTTCAAACGCCCTGACCGGGTGGTGGTGGGCCTGGAGGACGAGCGTGCGCGACCGGTCATGACCGAACTCTATCGCCCGCTCTATTTGAACGAGACCCCCATCGTCTTCACCAGCCGCCGCACCAGCGAGCTGATCAAGTACGCCGCCAACGCCTTCCTGGCCCTGAAGATCACCTACATCAATGAGATCGCCGACCTCTGCGAGGCCCTGGGTGCCGATGTGCAGCAGGTGGCCAAGGGCATCGGCCTGGACAAGCGGATCGGCGGCAAGTTCCTCAATGCCGGTCCGGGCTATGGCGGATCGTGCTTCCCCAAGGACACGTTGGCCCTGGTGCGCACCGCCACTGACGCCGGCAGTCCCGTGCGGCTGATCGAAACCACAGTGGAGATCAACGACGCCCGCAAGAAGGCCATGTCCACCAAGGTGGCAACCGCCCTCGACGGCGACCTGGTGGGCAAGACCGTGGGAGTCTTGGGCCTGACCTTCAAACCCAATACCGATGACATGCGCGATGCCCCGGCCCTGGATATCATCCCGGCCCTGCAGCAGCTGGGGGCCAAGGTCCAGGCCTTCGACCCCGAGGGGGAGGAAGCCAAGCACATGCTAGAGGATGTCGACTTCAAGTCCGACGCCTATGCCGCCGCCGCCGGGGCCGACGTCCTGGTAATCATTACCGAGTGGGATCAGTTCCGCGCCCTGGACCTTGGCCGGATCAAAGGCCTGATGAAGACCCCTGTGATGGTGGACCTGCGCAACATCTATAAGCCCGAGGACGTGCGGTCGCGGGGCTTCAGATATGCGAGCATAGGGCGGGCCTGATCGGTCCTGCCAGAGCGGTGGTGGGCTCAGAGAGGCCTATTTGGCCAGCAGGTTGAGCAGTTCGGTCCCGATCCACAGCGCGCCCGCCCAGAAGGCGACGGCCAGGACGGCGACAAAGGCCAGGCAGGCGATGGAACTTCCGGCACGCGCCGGGGCTCGATTCGCACTCATGATGACGGGGGTTCGCGTCATGTTTCCTCCCAAATTCTTCTTCGTTCCCACCGGTCAAGCGGCGGGATTGTTACGAAGCTGACATGAATTGGAGGCCTTGAACACCCCTGTCTCCGAGGCGACCTGTCGCTACGGCACCTTGGGCCTTCACTTCGACGTGTAGATGGCCTATCAGGCCGCAGCCTTTTTCACCGCCCCGACGATGTCGCGGATCACGTCGCGGACCAGGCTCTCATCATCGCCCTCGGCCATGACCCGGATTAGCGGCTCGGTGCCTGAGGCCCGGACCACCAGCCGTCCTGAGCCGTTCAGGCGCAGCTCGGCCTCTGCCAAAACCTTCTTCACCTGGACATCCTCGAGGGGCTTGCCGCCGGAGAAGCGGACATTTTCCAGCCGCTGAGGTACCGGTTCAAACTGGTGGGCCAGCTCGCTCATCGGCTTGTCGGTCTCCTTCAGCACCGCCAGGACCTGCAGGGCCGCCAGCAGGCCATCGCCTGTGGTGGAATAGTCCGACAGGATCATGTGGCCCGACTGCTCGCCACCCAGATTGAAGCCGCCCTCGCGCATGCGGACCATGACGGCGCGATCGCCAACCGCTGTGCGCTCCAGCCTGAGGTCGCGGGCCGACAGGAAGCGCTCAAGACCCAGGTTGGACATCACCGTGGCCACCACCCCACCGCCGGTCAGGCGGCCCCGCTGAGCCCAATCGCCGGCGATCAGGGCCATGATCTGATCCCCGTCGATGACGTGACCCTTCTCATCACAGATCACCAGCCGGTCGGCATCCCCGTCCAGGGCAATGCCGATGTCAGCGCGATACTCCCGCACCGCCCGGACCATGGCCTCGGGATGGGTCGAACCACATTCCTCGTTGATATTGGCCCCATTGGGATCGACACCGATCTTGATGACCTCGGCCCCCAGCTCATAGAGCACCACGGGGGCGACCTTATAGGCCGCGCCATGGGCGCAATCGATCACCACCCTCAGGCCCGCCAGGGAAAGGCGGCGCGGGAAGGTGGCCTTGGCGATCTCCACATAGCGAGCCTGGCTGTCGTCGATGCGCGCCACGCGGCCCAGGCCGGCCGGTGGGGCCAGGCCCTCGGTCAGGCCCTGGTCCATCAGGGCCTCGATCTCCAGCTCTCGCTCGTCGGACAGCTTATAGCCGTCGGGGCCAAACAGCTTGATGCCATTGTCCAGATAGGCGTTGTGCGAGGCTGAAATCATGACCCCCAGGTCGGCGCGCAGCGACCGGGTCATCATGGCCACCCCCGGCGTCGGCATCGGCCCCAGCAGACGGACGTCCATGCCAACGCTGGCAAATCCTGCCACCAGGGCAGGCTCCACCATATAACCTGAGAGCCTGGTATCCTTGCCGATCACAACCATGTGGCGGCGCGCGTCCTGCGACATGAACAGCTTGCCCGCCGCCAGCCCCACCCGCAGGGCCACCTCGGCGGTCATGGGAAAGGAATTGGCCTGGCCCCGAATTCCATCGGTGCCGAAATAGGCTCGCTTGGTCATGTGGCCGTCGCTCCCGAAACGATACGAAACCGAGATTTAATCGACGCTGCGTTTGCGAATGCTAAAGGCGGCGCGGGTTCTTACAAATATTACGGCCCGGCTTACGGCAAAAGGAGCAGCACTTCCATGTGCGGGATCATCGGCATCGTCGGCACGGCCCCGGTCCAGGACCGACTGCTGGAGAGCCTCAGGCGGCTGGAGTATCGTGGCTATGATAGCGCCGGCATTGCCGGTGTTGTTGGGGCCGGCGTCGAACGCCGCCGGGCCAAGGGCAAGATCCGGGCCCTGGAGGATGTGCTGAGCAACCATCCCCTGCCCGCGACAGTAGGGATCGGCCACACCCGTTGGGCGACCCACGGCGCGCCTTCCGAGATCAACGCCCATCCCCATCAGGCGGGCCGGGTGACCCTGGTCCACAACGGCATCATTGAGAACTTCGCCGAACTCCGCCGCGAGTTGGAGGCCAAGGGTCGCCGCTTCGAAAGCCAGACCGACACGGAGATCATCGCCCAGCTCCTGGACGAAAATCTGGAAAGCGGCCTTGAGCCCTTGGCGGCGCTGAAGGCCACCCTCGACCGGCTGACGGGGGCCTATGCCATCGCCGTCCTGATCGCGGGCCGGGACGACCTGATCCTGGGCGCCCGGCGAGGCAGCCCCCTGGTGGTGGGCTACGGTTCGGGTGAAATGTTCCTGGGCAGCGACGCCCTGGCCGTTGGCCCCTTCACCACCAAGATCGCCTATCTGGAGGAGGGCGACTACGTCGCCATCGACCACAGTTCCGCGCGAATCTTCAATGCCCAGGGCCAGTCTGTAACTCGGGACATGCGGGTGGTGTCGCCGTCGGCGGCTCTGGTGGAACGCGGCAACTATCGGCACTTCATGGAGAAGGAAATCCATGACCAGCCCGATGCCTGCCAGCACACCCTTTCGGCCTATCTCGACCCGGTCACGGGCCGGGCGACCGCGCCTGCTGGCGTCGATTTCAGCAAGATAGACCGTATACAGATTATTGCCTGTGGCACGGCCTTCTATGCCGGCCTGATCAGTCGCTACCTGTTCGAGCGCCTGGCCCGAATTCCGGTGGACGTCGAGGTGGCCTCGGAGTTCCGCTATCGCGAGCCGCCGGTGACCCCTGGCACCCTGGCCATCGTCGTGTCGCAGTCAGGCGAGACCGCCGACACCCTGGCGGCCCTGCGCTGGTGCAAGGCCCAGGGGCTGCAGACCGCCGCCGTGGTCAATGTTCACGAATCCACCATGGCCCGCGAGGCCGATGTGCTGTTTCCCACCCATGCCGGTCCCGAGATCGGGGTGGCCTCCACCAAGGCTTTCACCAGCCAGGTGGCCGCCCTGACCGCCCTGGCGATCGCGGCGGCCGCAGTACGGGGCAAGATCGATGCCGTGGAGGAGGCCCGCCTGTCGCGCCTGCTGTTGGAGGCTCCGCGCCTGATCGGCCAGTCCATCCAGGTGGAGGAGGCGATCCGCGCCCTGGCTCCCGACCTCGCCAAGGCCCGGGACGTACTCTATTTCGGCCGCGGTGCCATGTCGGCCCTGGCCCTTGAGGGGGCCCTGAAGCTCAAGGAAATCAGTTATATCCACGCCGAGGGCTATGCCGCCGGCGAACTGAAGCATGGCCCCATCGCCCTGATCGATGAGGCCACCCCGGTGATCGTCATCGCCCCCTCCGACGCCCTCTTTGAAAAGACCATGTCCAATATGAGCGAGGTGATGGCGCGGGGCGGTCCGATCATCCTGTTCACCGACGAGGCCGGCGCGCGGCACGCCCCATCGGGCATCAAGGTGATCGTCATCCCCACCTGCGATCCCCTGGTGGCACCCCTGGTGTTCTCCGCCCCCATCCAGCTGCTGGCCTATCATGTGGCCGTCCAGAAGGGTGCCGACGTCGATCAGCCCCGCAATCTCGCCAAGTCGGTGACGGTGGAATAGGCGCAGCTTTCGCGCGGCTCGTTGCGAGGCGGCAATGGATTTCGCCGCTGGGCTCCTCTAGTCAGAAGGCGACGGAGGACGGAATGATCAAACGCGTTCGCAAGGCAGTGCTTCCGGTGGCAGGCCTGGGCACCCGGGTGCTTCCTGGTGCCAAGACCACGCCCAAGAACATGCTCAATGTATTTGATCGCCCCATCCTCTCCTATGTGGTGGAGGAGGCCCGGGCCGCCGGGATCGAGCACTTCGTCTTTGTCACCGGACGCGGCCAGGGCGCCATCGAGGACTATTTCGACTCCAACCCTGAGATCGAGCGCGCCCTGGAGGCCAAGGGCAGGACCGAGATCCTGGCCGAGGTGCGCGCCGACCTGCCCAGCCCCGGCGGCATGAGCTTTGTGCGCCAGATGGCACCCCTGGGACTGGGCCACGCAGTCTGGTGCGCCCGCCACATCATCGGCGACGAGCCCTTCGCCGTCATGCTGCCCGACATGCTGATGGCGGCGGCGACACAGGCCCTGGCCCAATGTGTGGCAGCCCATGACGAGGTCGGCGGTAACATCATCGCCGTGGAGCCCTGCCCCGACGGCGAGGCCCACAAGTATGGCATCGTAGCCCTGGCAGGCCAGGACGGGCGCCTCAATCGCATGACCGGCATGGTGGAGAAGCCGGCACCGGGGACCGAGCCCTCGAACCTGTTCATCTCGGGCCGATACATATTGCAGCCTGAAATCTTCGAGCTGCTGGAGCGCCAAGGCAAGGGCGCGGGCGGCGAAATTCAGCTCACCGACAGCATGGCCGAGTTGATGAAGGCCCAGACCTTCCATGCCCTGGAGTACGAGGGAACCACCTATGACTGCGGCGACAAGGTGGGCCTGCTGCGGGCCAATGTCGCCTTTGCCCTGCGTCATCCCGAGCTGTCGGAGGCCGCGCGGGCCGCCGTCCAGGCCCTGCTTTAGGAAGAAGACTCATGCGCCTCTTCGTCTTCGGCTACGGCTTTTCGGCCTGCGCCCTGGCGAGGCGCTTGATCCCTCAGGGCTGGAGTGTGGCGGCCACCTATCGCAGTGAGGCCGGGGCCGAACGGCTGGCCGCCGAGGGGATCGTGCCCGTTGCGGTGGGCGACACCGGCCAGATAGCGACCGAGATGGCCAGGGCCAAGGCCCTGCTGATCACCGCCCCGCCCACAGAGCTGGGCTGCCCTGCCCTGCCGGTCCTGGTGGGACCCATGGCCCAGGCCGGCGCCTTTCCCGACTGGATTGGCTATCTCTCCACCACCGGGGTCTATGGTGACCGCCGCGGCGGATGGGTCTTTGAGGACGGCCGCCTGGCCGCCCAGTCCCTGGAAGGTGCCCGCCGGGTCGGCGCCGAGCGCGACTGGCTGGAGGTCGGTCGCGGCATGGGGCTGAGCGTCACCCTTCATCGTCTACCGGGAATCTATGGGCCGGGACGCTCGGCCTTCGACCGCCTGAGGGAGGGTCGCGCCCGCCGGGTCGCGGCTCCGGGCCAGGTGTTCAGCCGCATCCATGTCGATGACCTAGCCGCCGGCCTGGAGGCCTCCATCGCCCGGCCCCGGGCCGGCGGGATCTACAACCTTTGTGATGACGAGCCAGCCCCCAACAGTGAGGTGATCGCCTATGCCGCGCGCCTGCTGGGTATGGAGCCGGCCCCCGAGACGGTGCTGGACCTTGATGCCCTGGCCCCCGCTGCCCGGCGCTTCTATGCCGAGACCAAGCGGGTCTCCAACGCCCGCGCCAAGGCCGAACTTGGCTGGCGACCGATGTATCCCACCTATCGAGAGGGGTTGGCGGCAATTCTGGCGGCAGGAGGGTAACCGCTCGACACAGATGTGATATCAATGATATCTCTAATGATCAGCATCCCGTCGGACCCGCCAATGACGACCAGCATCATCGTCCGAAACCTCGACGTCCCCCTGAAGACCAAACTCCGCCTTCGCGCCGCCCAGCACGGCCGATCCATGGAGGAGGAGGTGCGATCCATCCTCCGAGCCGCCCTGTCCGAAGACCCCACCGCCCAGCCCCATCTTGCTGTCGCCATCCACCAGCGCTTCGCGGCCATCGGCGGCGTCGAGCCCCTTGATCTGCACCGCGAGCCGGCGCGCGAACCCCCGAACTTTGAGGCATGATCGTACTCGACACCAATGTGGTGTCGGAGCTCATGCGACCGACCCCGTCGCCGATCGTCATCACCTGGCTCGAGAGGCAGTCCAGCGCCAGCCTCTTCACAACCACAATCACTGAGGCGGAGATACTGTTTGGCGTGGCCGTGCTGCCGGAGAGTCTTCGTCGCAGTGCGCTACTGACGGCAGCCAAGCAGATGTTCGAGATCGATTTCGGCGGTCGCGTCCTGCCCTTCGACAGCGAGGCGGCGCAAAGCTACGCGACGCTTGCCGCAGACAGGAGACGCGTCGGGCGTCCTGCTGGGGCCTTCGATATTCAGGTGGCCGCCATCGCCCTGACCCATGGCGCAACCGTCGCGACGCGCAATACCGTCGACTTCGAAGGGTTCGGACCGATCACGATCAATCCATGGGTCCAGATCTAGGTCACAGCCAGATTCGCCACACCACCTCGTCCAAGACCGACGCCAGGCGAATGATGTCCTGGTGGCGCGACAGCCGGTGATCACCGTCCTTGATCAGGGTGAAGACTACATCGTCGCTCTCCAGCGCCTGGGACAGCGCAAGGGCGTGCTGCCACGGGACGTCTGGGTCCACGCCCCCCTGCAGAATGCGCACCGGCATTTTGATTGGTACAGGCCCTGGCAGGATCGACCAGCGGGCTCCGTCCTCCAGGAGAGCCGCCGTGATCGGATAGGGGGCACCATACTCTGAAGGTCGCAACCAGACCCCATTGCGGGCCAGGGCCTCCCGGCCCGCCGCATCGATCTCCGGAACCATCAGTTTCTCAGTGAAGTCGGCGGCCGGGGCGATCAGGACCAGGGCCTTGACCCGCTCGGGCCTGACCAGGGCGGCGAGGCAGGCGAGCCAGCCACCCATGGACGAACCCACCAGCACCAATTCGCCGCGGGTCAACTCATCAATCACGGCCAGGGCGTCGGCCCGCCACCGACTGATGGTGCCGTCAACAAAGTCGCCGTCTGACTCCCCATGGCCGAAATAGTCAAACCGGAGGTAGCTGCGACCGCAAGCGGTGGCCCAGTCGGCGATGGCCTGGGCCTTGGTTCCGGCCATATCGGAGCGGAAGCCCCCCAGCCAGACCACGGTCGGCCCAGCACCCGGTACCTGCCTCCAGGCCAGCCGCACACCACCGGGGCAGGTCAGGAATCGGGTCTCTCGGCTCATGATCCCATCAATAGCCCGTGCGCGACCCCCCGTCAGCACGGGACAGGCTTTACGCGCTGCCGCAGTGCGCTATGCAGATGGCCGTGTCCCTGCCTCCAAATTTCACCCTGCTACAGGTGGTCCCCGAGCTCGAAACCGGCGGCGCCGAACAGACCACCCTGGATGTGGCCAGCGCGGTCGTGCGCGCCGGGGGTCGATCCCTGGTGGCAACGCGCGGCGGGCGGATGACCGCGCGCCTGGAGGCCGACGGCGGACGCCTCGCCCTGATGCCGGTGCAATCCAAGAACCCTCTGGTGATGCTGGGAAACGCCGCGCGGCTGGCCGACCTGATCCGGAAGGAAAAGGTCAGCCTGGTCCATGCCCGCAGCCGGGCACCGGCCTTCTCGGCTCTTTGGGCGGCTCATGCGACAGGCACACCCTTCGTGGCCACCTATCATGGTATCTACAACGCCAAGTCCGGGCTCAAGCGTTGGTACAACGCGGTGATGACCCGCGGCGACCTGGTGATCGCCAATTCCGACTACACGCGCACTCACGTCCTGGAACAGCACGACCTGGCGCCCGACAAGATCGTCACCATCCCGCGCGGTGTGGACCTGGAACGGTTTGATCCGGCAGCGGTCTCGGACGACCGGCTGGCTGGTCTTCGAGCCGGCTGGGGCATTGCGCCGGACGACGCCCGCGTGAAGATCCTGCTGGGCGGTCGACTGACGCGGATCAAGGGGCACCTGACCATCATCGCGGCCGCAGCGCGGTTGAAGGCCGAGGGCCGCAGCGACTTTCTGATCATCTTCGCGGGGGACGATCAGGGCCGCACCGACTATCGCCACGAGTTGGAGACCGCCATTGCCGACGCGGGGCTGACGGACGAAGTCGCGTTGGTGGGCCATTGCGACGACATGCCGGCCGCCTTCCTGTTGTGTGATCTGGCCATCCTGCCCACCACGGTGCCGGAGTCCTTTGGACGCACCGCCGTTGAGCCCCAGGCCATGGGTCGCCCCGTGATCGCCTCGAGCCACGGCGGCGCCACGGAGACGGTGCTGGACGGCAAGACCGGCTGGCTGACCCCGCCCGGAGACGTTGAGGCCTGGGCCAAGGCCCTGAAACAGGCACTGGAGGCCGGCCCCGACAAGCTGGCTGCGATGGGAAAGCTGGCCTCAAATCGAGCTCGCCAGCTTTATTCCGCCGAGGCCATGTGTTCGGCCACAATGGCGGCCTATGAACGCGTGCTGGAGGCCAAAGCCCATGGCGCGTGAGATCAAGAAGGTCCTGGTGATCAAGCTGTCGGCCCTGGGGGACTTTGTCCTGGCTCTGGCCGCGATGAAGAAGATCCGTGAGGCGCACAAACGGGCCCACATAACCCTGCTGACCACGCCGCAGTTCGAAGGCCTGGCCAAGGCCTCGCCCTATTTCAACGCGGTGGAGACAGACGGCAAACCCCAGGGGCCTGGCCAGTGGCTGGCCCTGCGCGGGCGGATCAAGCGGGCAAAATATGACCGGGTCTATGACCTCCAGACCTCAGCAGCCTCCAGCCGGATCTTCCAACTCCTGCGTCCCATACCGCCAGAGTGGTCAGGGATCGCCTTGGGGTGCGCCTTGCCGCACAAAAATCCCCGCCGCAATTCCATGCACACCCTGGAGCGCCACGCAGACCAGTTGAAGTATGCCGGCATCTGGCCCGACGCCCCTACTGAGCCGGGCGCCGCACCGCCGCCGGACCTATCCTGGGTGCTTCGCAAGGCCCCGCAGGAAAGGCCGGTGGCCGGCGGGGTGATGGCCAAGCCCTATGTGCTGCTGATTCCCGGCGGATCGGCCCACCGGCTGGAGAAGCGCTGGCCGCCGGAGCGGTTCGGGGAGTTGGGCAAGCTGCTCTATGATCGAGGCTTTGATATCGTGATCCTGGGCGGGCCGCAGGAAAGTGCCATCGCCCGTCAGATCCAGCGCTATGTCGGCAAGGCTCGCGACCTGACCGGGCGTACCGACTTTGCTCGGGTGGCGATTCTCGGAGCCAAGGCGGCTCTGGTGGTGGGTAATGACACCGGACCCCTGCATCTGGCCGCGGCCACCGGGGCTCCCACCATCGTGCTGTTCTCCGGCGCGTCGAACCCTTCATTGTCGGCACCGCGAGGCCATGTGGCGGTGCTGCAGGCCGACAATATCGCTGATCTGGCTGTGTCCAGCGTCGCACAGGCGGCGAATGCTTTGGCCCCGGCCCCTGGCGGCGCTTGATCGCAGCGGTTGGCGAGGTCATATACTGCCTCAACGTCCGGAACGCGCCTGCGCCTCCGGCTCGCCAGCCTTGAAATAGCTCACGGAGCAAAAGCCTATTCGCCGCCCCATGCAGGCGCCGCCCGTTAAAGACGGACCGCGCATCAACGAAGACATTCGCGTCCCCAAGGTTCTGCTCATCGATCAACACGGTGAGAAGCAGGGCGTGATGCCGACCTCCTCCGCCCTGGAAGCCGCCCTCGAGGCTGGCCTTGATCTGGTGGAGATCGTGCCGAATGCCGATCCCCCCGTCTGCAAGATCCTGGACTACGGCAAGTTCAAGTTCCAGGAGCAGAAGAAGAAGAACGAGGCGCGCAAGCGTCAGAAGGTGGTGGAGATCAAGGAGATCAAGCTCCGCCCCAACATCGATATCCACGACTACGAAGTCAAAGCCCGCTCCATGCACCGCTTCTTCGAAGAGGGTGACAAGGTAAAGGTGACCCTGAGGTTCCGCGGCCGCGAACTGGCCCACCCGGAACTGGGCATGAAGCTTCTGCAACAGGTCAAGGCCGACTTCGAGCCGGTGGCCAAGGTGGAGTATGAGCCTCGCATGGAAGGCCGCCAGATGATCATGATCCTGGCACCCCGATAGGGATTGATCAGCTCCGCCAACAAAAAATCTCTCGTCATGGCCGGCCTTGTGCCGGCCATGACGAAATGAGAGGG
>JANPAO010000149.1:0-5399 GCA_031429955.1 Phenylobacterium sp.
GCATGTTCCAGCATGCGATTGTCCAGGCGACCGCTGACCATCAGGGCGTCAACAAAGGCCAGGTGCTGACCCACCTCGCACAGGCCCACCCCACCGGCATGCTGGCAGACCGGGCGGTCGAACTTGGCCGCCAACAGCAACACCGCCAGGGCCTCATTGACGCCGCCTAGGCGACAGCAGTCGAACTGCACCACATCGATGGCGTCGGCCTGCAGCAGTTGTTTGAACATCACCCGGTTGTGGGCGTGCTCTCCCGTGGCGACCTTGACCGGGGCGACGCCACGACGAACCGCTGCGTGTCCCAGGATGTCGTCGGGGCTGACGGGTTCCTCGATCCAGTAGGGTTCAAACGCCGACAGCGCCCGCACATGGGCGATAGCCTCGTCGATCTCCCAGACCTGGTTGGCATCGATCATCATCAGCCGGTCACCGATGGCCTCGCGGACGATGGCGCAGCGGCGAATGTCATCCTGCAGATCCCGCCCGACCTTGATCTTGATGGCCCCCCAGCCCTCCGCCACCGCCTCCCCACAAAGGGCGCGGATCTTGTCATCAGGATAGCCCAGCCAGCCGGCCGAGGTGGTGTAGGCGGGATAACCGCGCTGGCTTAGCTCAGCGCGCATGGCCGCCTGGCCAGCCTGGGCCTTGGCGATGATGTCCTGGGCTTCGGCCGGGGTCAGGGCATCGGTGATGTGACGGAAGTCGATCAGCCGAACCACCTCCTGCGGGGTGAGACCTGCAATCAGTTCCCAGACCGGCTTGCCCTCGTGCTTGGCCCACAGGTCCCAGACCGCATTGACGACCGCGGCCAGGGCCAGATGCACCACGCCCTTCTCCGGGCCGAGCCAGCGAAGCTGACTGTCGCCGGCCAGGCTACGCCAGAAGGCGCCCATATCGCCGCAGATATCCGCCAGGGATCGACCCTCCAGCAAGGGGGCCAGCGCCTTGATGGCGGCGATGCAGAGATCGTTTCCGCGACCGATCGTGAAGGTAAACCCATGCCCGCTTAGGTGATCGACATCGGTGTGCAGGATGACATAGGCCGCCGAGTAGTCAGGGTCAGGGTTCATGGCGTCCGAACCCGCCAACCACCTCGAGGTGGGAAACCGGATGTCGATGGCTTCGACCCGGGTGATCGTGATCCCCAATGGCTTGCTCCTGGCCTCGATACCGTGAACGGTTGCCAAGTTATGGGGTCAGATCGCTGACAAGCCAAGCAGATGACGGCAGGCGGTTGAGAGGGGTAGCTATGGCGCGGGCAGGACCAATCATCGACGCCCACCATCATTTCTGGCTCCTCGACCGGGGTGACTATGGCTGGCTCGTCCCGGACCTGGGGGTGCTCTATCGCGACTATGGCCCCGAGGACCTGCAGCCTCTGATCGGCCAAGCCGGGATCGAGGCCACCGTGCTGGTGCAGGCCGCACCGACCGATGCTGAGACCGATTTCCTACTGCAGGTGGCTGCCGACTGGCCGGTGGTCGCCGGGGTCGTCGGCTGGACCGACCTGGAGGCACCGCGCGCAGAGGCCAGGATCGGGACCCTGGCCTCGGTGCCCATCTTTAAGGGTCTGCGTCCCATGTTGCAGGACGAGCCCGATCCCGACTGGCTGTCGCGACCAGCGGTCGCCACCTCCGTCGCGAAGATGGCCGCCCTGGGCCTCAGCCTGGATGCCCTGGTACGCCCGGCGCAGATTCCCATCCTCACGCGTTTTGCCGACGCTCACCCGACCCTGCCCATCGTGCTGGACCATGGCGGCAAGCCCAACATCGCCGATGGGGGGTTTGACACGTGGGCGCGGGCCATCACCGACCTGGCGCGACGTCCGCACGTCTATTGCAAACTCTCCGGCCTGCTCACCGAGGCTGGGCTCAAGACCTCGGACGACAACCTTGCCCCCTATGTCGATCACCTGCTGGCCTGTTTCTCCCCCAACCGGTTGATGTGGGGCAGCGACTGGCCGGTGCTGCGGTTGGCTGGCGAGTATGGCGACTGGTTGGCTCAGGCCGTGCGCCTGCTTGGGCGCTTGTCGCACGATGAAGCCAGCGCGATCCTGGGAGCCACCGCGACCCGATTCTACCACTTGGAGCCTATGGAATGACCGGCAGACTTTCGGGAAAGCGCGCCCTTGTCACTGCGGCGGGTGCCGGGATCGGCCGGGCCATTGCCCTGGCCTATGCCCAGCAAGGGGCCGAGGTCCTAGCCACCGATGTCAGTGAAGCCGCCCTGGCGTCCCTACCCGGGATTGGCACAGCCCTCCTGGACGTGACCGACCGCAAGGCCATCACCGATCTGGCTAGCTCCGAGACCTTCGACATCCTGGTCAATGCCGCCGGATTTGTTCACCACGGAACGGTGCTGGAGTGTTCGGACGAGGACTGGGAGCGCTCCTTTGCCCTCAACATCACCTCAATGCACCGGGTCATTCGCGCCATCCTGCCTGGGATGCTGAACCGAGGCGGCGGGGCCATCGTCAACATCGCCTCCGTGGCCTCCAGCCTGAAGGGGGCACCAAACCGCTATGTCTACGGCACCACCAAGGCGGCCGTGATCGGCCTGACCAAGGCCGTGGCGGTGGACTTTGTCGGGCGGGGCATCCGTTGCAATGTGATCTGTCCGGGTACGGTGGATACGCCCTCCCTGGCCGGCCGGATCGCCGCCTTCGACGACCCCGACGCCGCCCGCCGCAACTTCATCGCCCGCCAGCCCATGGGGCGGCTCGGCACGGCGCAGGAGGTGGCACAACTTGCGGTTTATCTGGCCAGCGACGAAGCCGCCTTCACCACCGGCGCCGTCCACGTGATCGACGGCGGCTGGTCAGCCTGACGCGGGCGCGGGTTGAACGTCACAGAGCTCCAGATCCTGACTGAACATTCTCGCTGCGACGACGAGGCTAAGGACCACAAGTTGACCTCCATCGAGCACCCGCGCCCAGAGACGACCAGGGTTCGCCTGGGTCTGCGCCTGACGCCGCAGGGGCGGCTCCTGACCGAGGCCAGCGAGGATGGCGCGGAGATGGACCCGAAGGTCGCCAAGCGCCTCTACGAAGCCTTCGCCGAAGGGGCCGGCCAGGGCCTGTTGCAGTTGGGCGGGCGGGAAGTCGGCTCAACCTTGCCGCCCGCCTTCGTCTGGTGGCGCGACTTTGCCTCCAACTATGTTGCCACCCTGTGCGTGCAGGCCTCGGGGACGGAAGTCCGGAGGCCGCCAACCCTGCCGGGCCCCGACCAGGGCGAGCTGGCGACCTTGGCCTTGACCGCGCCGTTGATGCCCGGCGCGGAGTATCTGTCGCCCGACATCTTGCGCACCCTCTGGGCTGACCTTGCCGAGGCCTTTGCGGCCTCGTTTCTGGCGCATCAAACCGATCTCCAAGATTTCCTGACATCCCTCAGCCCGGCCTGGAACCTGCTGGGGCGGGTGCACTTCAATCTGGCTGAGAATAGGAGTGACCCCGACTATCCCTTCGCCTTCATGGCCACATTCACCAGCCGCCTGTCAGCCCAGGCCAAGGCCCAGCACCTGCCCCTCGGTCAGGCAATGCGCGAGTATGCTGGCCCGGACAACCGGCAGAAGCTGCTCGCTCTGCTGATGCCGGTGCAGCGCGCCGCCGAGACCTGCGACTGGTTGCGGGCGATGGTGGCATCTGGCGAGATATTTCATCCCCTGCGCTGGACGCCTTCGGATGCCGCACGGTTCCTGAACAGCGCACCGCAGTTAGAAACCGCCGGGGTCGTCTTGCGCATGCCCGCCAATTGGCGTGCCAGTCGGCCGGCCCGACCCAAGGTTGCTGCCACAGTAGGGGCAAAGGCTCCCTCCACGCTGGGACTGGACAGCCTGCTGGACTTTCAAATGTCCGTGACGCTAGAGGGCGAGACCCTAGGTGAAGCCGAAGTCGCCGCCCTACTGGCCGGGACCGATGGCCTGGTCCTGCTGCGGGGCAACTGGGTAGAGATCGACCGCGAACGACTTCAGGCAACCCTGCAGCAGTTCCAGGCGGCACAGGAGCACGCCGCGCGTGAAGGCCTGACCTTTGCCGAGGCCATGCGCCTTCTGGCGGGCGCGTCACTGTCCGAAGACACGGCCGATGTTGCCCCCACCGACTGGGCTCAGGTTACTGCAGGTCCCTGGCTCGCCAAAACCCTCGCGACCCTACGCGCACCCGATGGCCAGGACTTCCTGCCGGGATCGGCCCTGAAGGGCACGCTGAGACCCTATCAGCAGGCGGGAGTTCAGTGGCTGGGATTGCTCTCCGGACTCGGGCTCGGAGCGTGCTTGGCCGACGATATGGGCCTGGGCAAGACGATCCAAGTCCTGGCCTTGCTGCTCTCCCAGTCTGGCAGGTCAGTGGGCGAGAAGGGGCCGAGCCTGCTGGTGGCACCGGCATCGTTGCTGGCCAATTGGGCTGCTGAGATCGAGAGGTTTGCCCCTAGCCTGAAGTCGGCCATTCTTCACCCATCGGCCATGACCGCCGAGGAAATCAAGCAACTGACGGCCACTGATCTGGCAGGTCTCGATCTGGCGATCACCAGCTATGGGTCGTTGCTGCGGATCCCCCTGCTGGCCCAGACCTCCTGGCGCCTGCTGATCTTTGATGAAGCCCAGGCCATCAAGAATCCCAAGGCCAAGCAAACGCGGGCAGCCAAGGCCCTGAAGGCCGATGCGCGGATTGCCCTGACCGGCACCCCGGTCGAAAATCATCTGGGCGATCTGTGGTCGATCTTCGACGTCATCAATCCTGGACTATTGGGGACGGCCAAGCAGTTTTCGACCTATGCCAAACGCCTGGCCGAACGCGATCACAATCCCTACGGGCCACTGCGCGAGCTCGTGCGACCCTATATCCTGCGGCGGATGAAGACCGACAAATCGGTCATCGCCGATCTTCCCGACAAGACCGAGGTTACCGCCCACTGCAGTCTCAGCCGCAAGCAAGCCGCCCTCTACAGCCAAGCCGTAGACAATCTGGCCGAGCAACTGCGGGACGCCGAGGGAATCCAACGCCAGGGGCTTGTCCTCACCACGCTTATGCGGCTGAAGCAGATCTGCAATCATCCGTCACAGTGGCTGGGCGACAATCGCTGGGATGAGGCAGAGAGCGGCAAGCTGGCGAGACTGCGTGAAATCGCCGAGGTAGTGGCGGGCCGGCAGGACAAGATGCTGGTCTTCACCCAGTTCCGCGAAGTGACCGAGCCCCTGGCCAGGTTTCTCGCCGAGATCTTTGGCCGCCCCGGCCTCGTCCTGCATGGCGGAACCCCAGTGAAGGCGCGCAAGGAGCTCGTGCGCCAATTCCAGGACGACGAGTCGATCCCCTTCTTCATCCTGTCCCTAAAGGCGGGGGGCTCTGGCCTGACCCTGACGGCGGCCTCGCACGTGGTGCACTTTGACCGCTGGTGGAACCCGGC
>JANPAO010000150.1:0-5697 GCA_031429955.1 Phenylobacterium sp.
CCCGCGAGGTGGAGCTGGAAGACGGCCCCGCCATGAAAAACCAGGGCGTGCGCGACAAGCTCGCCGATTGGTACGTCATGAGCCGTGGCCTCAAGTATTCGCACTTCCGCACCATGACGGCACTGTCACGCGGTGACACGCCGGGTCCGGAGTCCTCCATCGGCAAGCTGGTCATCGGCAACAAGCTGCAATCGATGGCGGCCTTCGCCATGGACCTGCTCGAGGAGGGCGGCGTCGTCTCTGACCCCAAATACGCGCCCATGTCGGCGCTATTCCAGCAGACGCTGCTGAACTCGCCCTCATCGCGCATTGCCGGCGGCTCCGACGAAATCCTGCGCAACATCATCGCCGAACGCGTCCTGGGCCTGCCGGGCGACATCCGGGTCGATAAGGACGTGGCCTTCAAGGACATGCCGACGGGGCGCTAAAACCTATCGGCTGGACTCGTACACCGTCTTGGCGTCGGCTGCGGCGCGGACGAGTTGGACCATGCCGGCTCTCAGGCCGAAGGGGTCATCTCCCTTCGCGCCCTGGGCCAGGGCGATGATGGCGGGCCAGCCGAAGTCGGGTGAGATCCAGGGGTCGCCCCGCAGCTTCTGGCCAAAGCCAGCCACCGCCAGCGCCCAGCGTGTCGGCTCCGGTGCCTGCTCGACTTGGGCATAGACGTCGGCGGCTCCGATGGGGCGTTGGATCAGGCGCGACGTGGCTTGACCCGGCAGCTTGTAGCGCACCTTCAGGAACGCGAGTTCGCCGCCACCGACCGGCACAGCACCGGCCTTGGTGCCATAGCGCAGGGGATCGCTGGAAGGCTTGGCTCCCACCGGCGTCACTTCGTAGAGGGCGGTGACCGATGTGCCAGAGCCCACCTCTCCCGCATCGACCCGGTCATTGTTGAAGTCCTCGCGGTTCAGCAGCCGCGTCTCATATCCGATCAGACGATACTCGCTGACCGTCGTGGGGTTGAACTCCACCTGGATCTTGACGTCGTCGGCGATGGGAAACAGCGACCCCGAGAAGTCGTCGCGGAAGGACTTCCGGGCCTCCTCCAAGCTATCGATATAGCCAGCCGTGCCGTTGCCGTTCTGGGCCAGGGCCTGCATCAGGGTGTCATTATAGTTGCCCTCACCCAGGCCATAGACCGACAGATAGACCCCGGTGGCACGCTTGGCGGCCACGAAGTCGGTCAGCTTCTCGGGATCGGCGACGCCCACATTGAAGTCGCCATCGGTCATCAGGATCACCCGATTGACCGCCTTGGGGTCGAAGTACTGCACCGCCAGGTCATAGGCGAGCGCCAGCCCCTGGCCGCCGGCGGTGGACCCGCCCGACTCCAGAGCCTGGAGGGCGCATCGCATCTTCAGCTTCTCGCGGCCGCTGGTGGGCGTGAGCACGGCACCCGCTGACCCGGCATAGGCCACCATGGCCACGCGATCTTCGGGGCCAAGCTGGTCCACCAGCAGGCTGAGCGCCTTGCGGGCCAGCGGCAGCTTGTTCTCGTCGGACATCGATCCCGAGGTGTCGATCAGGAACACCAGGTTCAGGGGCGGCTGCTGGGCGCGGGGGATGTCATAGCCCTGCAGGCCGATGTGAACGATCTGGCGGCCTGTAGACCACGGCGAGGGTGTGACCGCGACATAGGGCTTGAAGGGGACCTGCCGATCGGTGGGCGGGCTGTAGCCGTAGTCGAAATAGTTGATCATCTCCTCGACGCGAACGGCATCCGTGGGGGGTGCTTGGCCCGCGTGCAGATACCGCCGAACATTGGCATAGGCGGCGGTGTCGGCATCAATGGAAAAGGTGGAGACAGGGTCGTCCGCCGTCCGCCGGATGGGGTTGGGCGTGGCGTGGGGATAGCGCTCGGTGTTCATCTCGGTCGGCTGCGCAAGGGCTGAGTAGCCGCCTGCCACCGACGCATCCATGGGTGAGGGGGCGACCATGAACCCCGGCGGTGGTGCGGGGGCCGGCAGGCTCATCTTCGGCGCATAGGTCATGGCGCGCGACCATCGAGGCACACCGCGCCGATGGGTCTCCCGCGTGTTCGGGTTTGATTCGAAGCCCAGGGCGGCGCAGGCGCGTGGCGTCGGGGTGCCATCAATGATTGTCACAGCGGCTTGTGGCGCGGTCGGCACCGCGCCCACAACCAAGGCGCCGAGCAAGCATAGTGTGGGTCGTTTTGAGTTCCGTGCCGCGACCATGGTCGATTGCGCTCCGAATAGGTCCCTCGAGTCGCAGTTTGTTGCTATCTCTGCGGCGAAAAGGCGACCAACGCCGGTCCGCCTGGAGGCTCAGTTGCTATTTCGCCTAACAGGTGAATTTGCTTGGTTCTTTTCTTAAGCGCCCCCTGCTTGACACAGGGGCACGCCAAGTCGTTACTGGTCGCTTAAAGTATGGTTAACGCTTAAGGGGGAGCGCATGGCCAGATTCCATGAAGCCGCCCTCAGCCTGCGTGACCTGGCGCGGCGGGGCCTTACGGTCGCGGTCTTGGCGGCGATCATCCCGCTAACGGGGGGTTGTGACCCCAAGGAGACCACCCAGGCGGCTGGACGAGTCGTCCTCGGTGGACCCGCCTGTCCGCGCCCCCAGGTGGCCATCGGCCTGCAGCCGCAATTCAATGCCCAGGAGCAGGAGATTCGCGCCCTGCGACGCCAGGGCTTCCGGGGTGACTTCTTTGCACAGGCCGACCTGGCCCGGCGCTATTCCGGTCGCGATGCCCAGGAAAAGAACCTCGCCGATCCGGTGGAGTCTGCGGTCTGGTATGAGCTGGCGCTTTCCAATCCTGACGGGTTTGCGCCCATCGTGGCGGGCAGTGGGTCGAAGAAGGGCAGTCGCGGGGCCGGCAGCAAGTTCAACGACTGCCGCGCGGCGGAGCGCCAGAGCGCCTATGTCATGCTGGAGCGCTTGCTGGACCGGATGAGCTCTGACGAGCGCCAGCAGGTCCGTGATCGTGTCATCTATATCCTGTCGAGCCAGGGTGCTGCTGGGTTCCGGACCCTGGCGCGCCTGCACGATTCCGGCTTTGGTCCCTTTGGTGACCCCATCGAAGGATCCCCGGTCGACCAGCGCGACATGACCAAGGTCAAGCCGCCAGCGGCCGCAACCCTGTTCACCCGCAATGACGTGGACGTCTATCTCTACAACTACCTGGCCGCCCAACGTGGCGACGTGGCCGGTTACGTCATGCTGAAGGACTTTGAACGGTCCTCGACAGATCGCGCCGCCCTGGGCTCTGACGCGGAGGCCAAGGCGCGTCGCTGGGTGCCGCCCTATGAGTTCTACCCGCCCCAGGCCCCGGAGACCGGCGTCCCCCATTCCGACGAGACCGCCACCCAGGGCGAGGCCGACAGCCTGGCGGTCAATCGGATCGACGAACTGCCGTTCCAGCATATCGGTGCGGCCCTGGCCTATCTGCGGGTGATCCCGGCGGCCGTCAACGCGCCGGGCCAAATCTCGCCGGGCGACGTGCAAACCTTCCAGGCCATGATCGGCCGCCCGGCCACGGGGGTCTTCACGCCCTTGGAGAAGGTGCGGTCGATTCAGTATGCGGCGGTGAATGGCTCGTCCCGTTCGCAGTTGGTGCTGGCGGTCATGTATGCCGAGGGCGTCGGCGTTCCCCGCGACTATGCCCGGGCCTTCCACTGGTTCTCGGAGGCCGACAAGCAGGGCAGCCCGGAGGCCAAGTACGCCATGTCCACCTACTTCTCGCTGGGGGTGTCGGGTGTTGCCGACCAGGATAAGGCCGCCGCGGTGGTCTACCAGATCGACGGTGCCCTGGCGGGCTTCAAGCCCTCCACCCAGCGGCTGCGCGAGGTGCTGGCCCAGGTGGCCCGGGCCCCGCGCCGACCCATAGAAGGAAATGAACGGTGATCGCTCAAGCCCTGCGCCGCATTACGGGCCTTGGCGCGGCCCTGATGGCAGTCGTCCTGACCCTCAGCATGGTTGAGCCGGCCCAGGCTCTGCCCGACGCCAAGGTGGACCAGCAGATTCGCCCGAACTTTGGAGCCCTGGTGGCCCCCCCGACCCGTCCGAAGTCGCGGCACCGTGGTCCCAGGGGCCCTGGACCGATTGGTCCGCCCATCCTGATGACAGATATCGACTGCGCCCGCGCCTGGCCCGGCCAGATCAGCGACACCATCGCGCGCGGCTGGGATGGGATGACCATTACCCTCTACACCACCAATGGCCGGGGCTGCCAGGAGGCGGTGGTGGTGAACCGGCCGGCTCAGATTGTCGGCGGTTGGGACTATGCGCCACGCTTTGCGACCCCACTCCTTGTGGCGCCCGCAGGCCGGCCCTGCATCAGCCTGTCGCCCAACATCTGGTTCAAGCTCGAAAACATCAACATCGACCAGAACGAGGGTGAGGGCGCGCCCTGCATCCAGGGACAGAACAACACCGTCACGGTGGTCAATTCGGGCATCGCCTATGCGGGCTCGGACGGAGCCATAACCCTGGCCGGGGAAAGCCGCCTGACGATCCTGGACAGCCAGATTGTCTCCCGCAGCCAGGGGCCAGCGGTCTCGATGCGAGGCCGGCTGAAGGTGCAGCGCAGCACCATTGGGGCTGCCGTCGTCGGTCTCCGGGCCACCCCCACCAATGACGCCTCCATCCTTGGATTGCGCCTTGTTCGCCTGGATGACTGGACCGGGTCGCGCCGGTCGGCGGCTTCGGCGGGCCTGGTTTTGAACGACATCGGAGACTCCCAACTGATTGAGAGCCGGGGTCTTGAGGTCACCGGCTTCTCCCGCGGCGTCTATGTGTCGGGGGCTGGCGAGATCAGCTTCCTGCGCCCCACCGTGAGCCAGGCCGATTGGGCCATGTTGGTGGAGGGGCCGACCACCCGGATCGCCCAGGGTGACCTGGCCGCCCAGGAAGTCGGGGTCTATGCGGCGGCGGGCACCACCTTCATCTCTGGAACCAAGATTCGCGGTGTGATGCGCTCAGGTATCTTTGCCGAACGTGGTGCCAAGGTGCGCTCGGTCGACAATACCGTGTTCGCCGCCCAGCAAGGCTGCGCGGCGCTCAAGTCCGGATATTTCGACGGGGCCCTGACCTGCCGTCCCTGGTTCGAGGCACCGGAACTGGGTGGCAAGACTGAGGTTCCCTTGCCGACCTTTGAAGGTCTTCAAGCACAACTGGACAAGATCGCCGACGCCAATTCACCGCGACCTGTGGCCGGCAGCGCGCCGCCGCCAGGGCCGCCGCCCTCCGGGACCAGAGCCCCCGCCGCAGGGCCTCTAGCCCCTTCATCCCAGGGTCCAGCCCAGGAAGGACGTTCGAAATGATGATCCCCCGGCGTAATGCCTATGTGCCGCTGCTGGCGGCCCTCGCCATGGCGACCAACACCCTGGCCTGGACCTCGCCGGCTTTGGCCCGATCCGCGCCGCGCCCGCCCCAGGTCTGCGGGCAGAAGTCCCTGAGCGGCATCGCCCCCGATGTGATGACCTATGACTCCCAAAGCGGCACCCAGGTCCTGCTGAACCCAGGCCCCGACACTCAGGTGACGGCCTTCAATGCCCGCACCCGCTCTGCGGCCCATGTGGGCGGTGATCTGGGCCGACCCGGGACGCCGGAGTCCTGTGTCGTCGACGGAACCCCCGGCGGCAGCGCCTATGCCATCCAGCCGGTGGGCAACGGGGTCGAGATCACCGGCTATGACGGCAAGACCGGCCAGGTCTGGCGCATGGACGGCGACGGGTC
>JANPAO010000151.1:0-7074 GCA_031429955.1 Phenylobacterium sp.
GCTGGCCGCCGAATTTCAGGGTCACCGAGAAGAAGGTCTCGCCGGGCGCGAGGTCCCAGTACTGGTGCTGCAGTACGATGGTCATCTCGTCGGGGTACTTGCCCAGCAGATCCGGTGGACCTGAGACCCCCGGCGCCTCACTCTTGAAGGTGATGTAGAAGTGGTGCGCACCCGGCAGGCCCTCGGGGGCGGCCGCCCGCTTCAAGGCGGACTTTACCACGCCGCGCAGGGCTTCCTGGGCCATGGCCTCGTAGTGCATCTGGTCTTGGGCCGGCGGGTCCTGGGCCATGACGTCTCCGAGGGGCGAGGTTCAATCTGCCTAAAGGGTAACGCCTCGGAGCGGCGGCGCAAGGCGGCAGGCGAGTCAAAACGCGCGGTGGGGCAATGGCGCCACGCCGTGCGCAATCTGGGGCCGGTCGTGGGGGGCACACAATCTGCTTGAAGGAAGGTGGAGGGCTTCTGTTGCAAGGCGCCCTCCGGGCCCCGCCTAGCGCTGCTAAGACGCTAGGAGTTTAGGTCGAAATCTATCGGGTCGCTTACGCGGCCAAACGGACTTCTTCAGCGAAGTTATCGTTCGCATTTAGATAAAGGCCCGAAACGGTGAGCCACGCCGGAAGAAAGCAACACCTTTAGACGTCTGTCGATGCTGATCGGCCCCGCACTTGCCCTCGATAACCGGGAGAAAGATTGGTGGAGCCGCCGGGAATCGCACCCGGGTCCAGTCCGCTTATGACGTGCGCGTTTATCCTCATAGTCGGGCCGAAACCCGACAGGACCTATATAGGCCCGATGGGTGTGAAATTGAAGAACTGATCGGCAGAAGCGCCTGCTGACCATTCACGATGCGCCAACGGGCGACCGGGTTCGTGGGTCGCCACCAAATCTACGTCGGTGTATTTGGTGCTAGGCGACCTTGGACCCTAGCCTTGGGCCACTGTTTCCTCACCGCTCCAAGGACCCCGATGAACCCCTTTCTCTACGCCATTCGCCCGCTGGTTCTGGACTTTCTATCAACCATCGCATTCCTGGTTTTGGTGGCAATGAAGGTCGATCCCACAGTGGCGGCCCGCATAGCCATCGCCCTTGGCGTGGGTCACGTCCTGCTTCTGAAGATCCTCAAGAAGCCAGTGGCGGCCCTGCAATGGCTGGGTCTTGGGCTTGTGGTGGTGGCCGGGGTCGCAAGTCTGTTGACCCACGATCTGCGCTACCTGATGTTCAAGCCAACGGTGATCTACCTGCTGGTGGGCGGGGTCATGCTCCAGCGCGGATGGATGCTGCGCTATATGCCTCCCATCGCCGCAGGCCATGGGGAGGGGATGATGGTGGCCTTTGGCTATGTGTGGGCGGGTCTGATGCTTGTCAGCGCCATCGCCAATGCCGTGGTCGCCATCGCCTTCTCAGCCCACTGGGTGGTCTTCATGGCGATCTTCCCCATGGCATCGAAGATCGCCCTATTCGCCGTCCAGTACACCACGGTGCGAACCGTGGTGCGTCGCGCGATCCTGGCGGAGCGCGCCGCGCCTGCAGGCTTGCCAGTCTAAAGCGTTGCGGCACCGCGGGTGATCGACAGCACCCCGGTGCGCGACAGTTCCACCAGACCCAAAGGGCGCATCAGGTCGACGAACTTGTCGATCTTTGACGAGGCCCCGGTCAGCTCGAAGATGAAGCTGTCGATGGCGGTGTCGAGCACCTTGGCGCGGAAGATGTCGGCGATCCGCAACGCCTCGACCCGGTCGCCCCCGGTGCCCTTGACCTTCACCAGGGCCAGCTCGCGCTCCAGGCCGTTGGGATCGCGGGTGATGTCCTGGACATGGCGGGTGGCCACCATCTTTTCCAACTGAGCCTCGATCTGGGTGAGGACGTGAGGCGTGCCGCGGGTGACGATGGTGACTCGGCTGGTATTGGCACCCCGGTCGGTCTCCGCTACCGTCAGGCTCTCGATATTGTAGCCGCGCGCGGCGAACAGTCCCACCAGGCGGTGCAGAACCCCCGGCTCGTTGTCCACCAGGATGGCGAAGGTCGCCAGGCTCTCGGCCTCCCCCGAGGGGGTCAGATCATAGACGGAGGCGGGCTGGGGGTCTGGCATAGGGGTCTCGTCAAGGGTTGCCCAGACGACCTGTCACATGCGCGCCAGCGGAGCAACCTCACCCGTGGTGCCTATGCGATGTCACCGCCGCTCTTGATGCCGGCCCGAGCGTGGGCAAGTTGACGGTCCAGGTTGGCGATCTTGGCCAGCAGCGCTTCCCGCTCGGCCATCCACGGCCAGCGGACATCGGTCCTTTGCCGGGGCAAGGCGTCCCTGAGGAAGACCATGGTGGCACGATGTCGGGCCGCTGGATCGACCGGGCGAAGGGCGACCTGCGCAATGGCGTCGCGATAGAGGTTTTCAAGTCGGTCGAGTGACGCGACGAGGTTGGCGTCCTGGCGCATTTGTCTGCTGACCTCGGTGGCCTGTACGGGGTCATAGCGGGCGACTTCGCCGGCCACGTTCTCGACGGTGACCGGTCGCGACAGGCTTCGCAGCCCGAAATTCTGGCGACGTAGCCGGGGCAGGTCCTGCGGTGTGGCCATCGTGGCCAGGCCACGGGCGTCACAGACGACGACGGCGCATCCCGCACAGATGGCCTCCATCGCCATGCGCGCTGAGGCAAAGACCAGATCATATCGCACCAGTTCGGATTCCGGATCGGCCACCTCGCGATCACCACCCTGGCCCAGGACGTCCACCTTGATTCCCATCTGGTCGCAGACCGCGCGCAGAACCGGCAGTTGGGCCTTGTGTTTGGCGAAGGCCAGGGCTGTCCTGGGGCGGTCAGGCAGGGGCGCAGGCCGCTCGGGGATGCGGTTCAGATCAATTGCATTGTACAGGGTTTCGATCCGCCCCGGATCGATCCCCTCAACGTCGACCATTCGATCGCGTACCGTCTCGTCGGTGGCCACATAGCGGTGGATCTGAGGAAACTGAACCGGCCTTTCCTGCCAGAAGGTCCAGGAATGGACCATGGAGATTGCGGGCACCTCGGGGAAACTCAGCAACGCTTCGGCCGTCTGGATATAGTGCTGGCCGTGGATCACGTCGGGGGCTTCGGCCATCTGATTTAGATCATAGATCATCGCCACCCCCCGCCGATGCAGCTCCTGCGCTGGCTGACCCAGGTGGGGCGAATAGATGATGGGGCGGTGGCCCCTGGCCAGCATGCCGATCGCAATATCTCGCACCACAGCCTCGCTGCCGCCCCGCCCATCCATCCAGGCATTGGTGATGAGGATTTTGAGGGGGGTGTCCGTCATACGGTCACCGCCGCCAAGCTGGCCACGATGGGCTCTACATGCTGCCAGCGCAGCACCTGACCATAGAGCCCCGTGGCCACGCGGGCCTCGCCATAGGTCTCATAGAGTGGCCGCTGTCCTGGCCCTGGTGCCAGCTCTGAGAGGGGACGCAAGGCGTGCAGACTCTCTCGCGCCAAGAGCGCAGGCCCATCGACTTGTAGCAGCTCGGCCAGATCGTCGGCAATCTCGGGGAAGGCGTCTGCCAATTGATGTTTGCGGGCCATCTCAGCGTCGGTCAAGTCAAGGCATAGGCGGGTGGGTCCCGGCTGCGGCACCACCATCCCTTGCGGCACCACCGGATAGTCCAGCACCTCGATGACGCGGCCCGACCGTCGAGAGGCATCCTGGGCGGCGCAGCGCACCGTGACGTGCCACAGGTCGTGGACCGCATTGTAGAGCTGCCAGGAGTCGGTCACCACCTGGCCAATGGCCCGGGCGATGAAGCTGTCGCTGAGGTCCCGCGCCAGTTGCTGAAAGGGCGCGACCTCGCCAGCCAAGATCCAATCATAGACCTCCCGGTCCAGGTGAGGGCCGAATATCTCTCCGGCTTTGGCACCCAACTGCTGCGCCAATTGGCGGCTGGCCTCGACGCGGCTGCGCGATGTTCCACTGCGGGACCCCGCCGTCAGGACGTAGACGGTCGGGCGCGCCTGTTCGATCCACCGCATCAGCCGCAGCTCATGCCCCGGATGGGCGACAGCTAAGGCGGTGGGCGGTTGGACGGCGGGTTCGGCGGTGCGGGTCAAGTTGGGGCTGCCAGGGGACTCATGTTCACGGATTCTGTTTTGAAAGTGATTGGTGCCAGAGTCACCCCTTCGTCTCGCGCAAGCCCCTGCTTCTCCAGAGAGGCTCTATCGGGTAAGGCCCCCAAATAGCGCTAGCCTTCCCTGGCGGCTTCGTCCGACAAGGGCCGATCCATAGTCCTTCAAAGAGGCCCACACAGCCATGGCGATTTCCCTCTACGACGTCACCGTAACCTCCTTCCTGCAGACACTCGGCGGCGTGTCCGGCTTCCTGGACCGCGGCCTGTCTCACTTCCAGGAAAACAACATCAATCCCGACACCATCGTGGACGTGCGGCTGTTCCCGAACATGTTGCCATTCTGGTTTCAGGTTTCCTCAGTGGCCCACCATACGCTGGATGCCATCGATGGCGTGCGGGCCGGAACCTTTTCGCCGGGCGGCGCAGCTCCGCCCCTGACCTATGCCGACCTGCAGAAGCTGATTGCGGATGCTCAGGCCGGCCTCAAGGCCCTCGACCCCGGCGAGGTCAACGGATTCGAGGGGCGCGACATGGTCTTTGCCATGGGAGAAATGAAGATGCCCTTCACCGCCGAGGGCTTCCTGATGTCCTTCTCCATTCCCAACCTGCACTTCCACGCCACCACCGCCTACGACATCCTGCGCACCCAGGGCGTGCCGTTGGGCAAGCGCGACTATCTGGGGGCGCTCCCGCTAAAGCGCTGATGCAGGCGCTGAGAGACACCATCACGGCCAACCTGGCCTTCTTCCCGCGCCGCGTGCTGGCTACCGCTGGCCTGCGGCGCGCGGCGGTGGCCATCCTGTTGTCGGCGCGCGCCGGTGAGCTGACCTATGTCCTGACCCGCCGGGCGCTCACCATGCGCCGGGGCGCGGGCAACTACGCCCTGCCAGGAGGAAACTTCGAGCCAGGCGAAGACGCGGTGTCGGCGGCTCTGCGGGAAACCGCCGAGGAATTGGGTGTTCTGCTGGGGGCGGACGCAGCCCTGGGTCTGCTGGACGATTTCCTCACCCTGGGCGGCCATGTGGTGACACCGGTGGTGCTCTGGTCGTCAGATCCGGTGACCCTTCGGCCTGATCCCCTTGAGGTCGACCGCGCCTGGTTCGAGCCGGTGGACCGCCTCAACCATCCAGGCTCGCCCATGAGCGAGGACCACCCGGAGGGCGGCGAGCCAATCCTGCGAATGTTTGCCGACGACAACTGGATCAATCCGCCCACGGCTGCCTGGCTCTACCAGTTCCGCGAAGTCGCCCTCCACGGCCGCCACACCCGTGTGAGCACGGTCGGCCAGCCGGAATGGACGGCCCGCTAAACCAGCCGCTTGCCGGCCTCGTCGATGGCTTCGCTCAGGTCGCTGCCGTCGTCGGCCAGGATCATCTCGTTGTGGGCCTTGCCGGACGGGATCATCGGGAAGCAGTTCTCCTGCTTGGTCACCCGACAGTCGAACAGGACCGGCTTGTTCACCGAGATCATCTCCAGGATCTTGTCGTCCAGCTCGTCGGGCGTCTCCGCCCGCAGACCCACGCCCCCAAAGGCCTCAGCCAGTTTCACGAAGTCGGGCAGGCTGTCGGAATAGGAGTGGCTATAGCGCTCGCCATGCAGCAATTGCTGCCACTGGCGCACCATGCCCATCCACTCGTTGTTCAGGATGAAGATCTTGATCGGCAGGCCGTACTGAATGGCCGTCGACATTTCCTGCATGGTCATCTGCACGCTGGCATCGCCGGCGATGTCGATCACCAGGGCGTCCGGATGGGCCATCTGCACCCCGACCGCCGCCGGCAGGCCATAGCCCATGGTCCCAAGGCCGCCCGAGGTCATCCAGCGGTTGGGCTGTTCGAAGTGATAGTATTGCGCCGCCCACATCTGGTGCTGACCCACCTCGGTGGTGATGTAGGTGTCGCGGTCCTTGGTCAGCTCATAGAGCCGCTGCACCGCATATTGCGGCTTGATCAGCTTGGAGTCCGGCGCGTAGCGGAAGCCCTGGCGTGCGCGCCAGACGTCGATCTGCGCCCACCAGTCCTTCAGGGCGGTCTTGTCGGTGGCCAGCTTGCGGCCTTTCCAGGCGGCGATCATGTCCTCCAGCACCGATCCGGCGTCGCCGACGATGCCAATGTCGGCCTTGACGTTCTTGGAGATCGAGGAGGCATCGATGTCGATATGGATCTTCTTGGACCCAGGCGAGAAGGCATCCAGCCGCCCGGTCACCCGGTCGTCGAACCGGGCCCCGACGCAGATCATCACGTCGCAATCGTGCATGGCGTGGTTGGCCTCATAGGCCCCATGCATCCCCAGCATCCCTAGCCACTGCGGGTCCGACGCCGGAAA
The DNA here is from genome assembly GCA_031429955.1 of Phenylobacterium sp. Lineage (GTDB taxonomy): Bacteria > Pseudomonadota > Alphaproteobacteria > Caulobacterales > Caulobacteraceae > Phenylobacterium. The sequence continues at coordinate 6,419 of JANPAO010000151.1, forward strand.
GGCCCCCAGGCCCATCAGGGTCGAGGTCACCGGTGCGCCCGTCAGCTTGGCGAAGTCCCGCAGCAACTGCGACGCCCTGGGTCCGGCATTGATCACCCCGCCGCCGGTGTAGAGGATCGGTCGCCGCGCCCCGGCGATCAGGGCTACGGCTTCGGCGATCTTGGCTGGGTCGCCCTTGGTGCGAGGATTGTACTCGTGGTTGTGCTTGACCGCCTTGGGGCCACGATAGGCCCCCTTGGAGAATTGCACATCCTTGGGAATGTCGATCACCACCGGACCGGGGCGCCCCGAGGTGGCGATATGAAAGGCCTCGTGCAGGATGCGCGGCAGGTCCTCGACCGACTTCACCAGATAGTTCTGCTTGGTGATGGGCCGTGTGATGCCGACCGTGTCGCACTCTTGGAAGGCGTCGGTGCCGATCAGGTGAGTGGCGACCTGGCCGGTGATGACGATCAACGGGATAGAGTCCATCAAGGCATCAACGATCCCGGTGATGGCATTGGTGGCCCCAGGTCCGGAGGTAACCAACACCACGCCAGGCTTGCCGGTCGAGCGGGCATAGCCCTCGGCCGCGTGGGTGGCACCCAGCTCATGGCGCACCAAGATGTGACGCAGACGGTCCTCTTCGAACAGCGCGTCATAGATCGGCAAGACCG
>JANPAO010000152.1:0-5527 GCA_031429955.1 Phenylobacterium sp.
ACAGGATGTAATCGTCGCCCGGCTTCACGGGCACGCCGCAGGGCTTGTCGATCATGACCGCGCCCAGCATCAGAGAGGGACACATCTGCTTTGCGGTCTGGCCGTACAGTCACTACATTAGGGCCAGCATCGCCTTGACCTTCTCCGGCTGGGCGGCGGAGAGATCGCGCTGCTCGGTCGGGTCGGTGGCCAGGTCATAGAGCCAGACCTTGCCGCGCGCCTCGTTGCTCTGCAGCTTCATGTCGCCGTCCAGCACCACCTTGTACTGGCCCGAACGCCAGAACATCGTCTGGTGGGGTCGCCCCTTGGACTGGCCTCGGACGTAGGACACCAGATCCACGCCGTCGATCACCCGATCCTTGGGTGTCGCCGCGCCTGCCGCAGCTGCGGCGGTGGCGAAGATGTCGACATGGCCCACCGGATAGGCGAACTGCGAGTTTGCCGGGATGGCATCTGGCCAGCGCATGAAGAAGGGGGTGTGGATGCCGCCCTCGAAGAAGGTCGACTTCCAGCCGCGATAGGGCTTGTTGACCTCCGGCAGGCCGATATAGCCCGCCCCGCCGTTGTCGCTGGTGAAGATCACCAGGGTGTTCTCCTCCAGGCCCTCGTCCTTCAGGGTCTGCAGGATGCGGCCCACATTGCGGTCCAGGTTGCGCATCATCGCCCCATAGACCCGCTCGCGGTGGTCCTTGATCTGGGGCAGGGCGTCATAGTCGGCCTTGGTGGCCTGCAGCGGCGTGTGGATGGCGTTGGGGGCATAGTACATGAAGAAGGGGCGGTTCTTGTTGGCCTTGATGGCGCTCACCGCCTCGGTGGTGAGGTAGTCGGTCATATAGCCCTTGGGGGCGAACATCGCAGAGCCGTTATAGACCACCGAATAGGGCAGGTTGGGCCACAGGAACCGGTCGATGGGGTCCCAAGGCTGCTTGGCGTTCACCACATCGGGGGCCTTTTCGGGCAGGTACATCGCCCCGCCGGCAATGAAGCCCAGGCTCTCGTCGAAGCCCTGGTCCTCGGGCCGCGAACCGGCCGCCCCGCCCAGGTGCCACTTGCCCAGATGCAGGGTGTGGTAGCCCCTGGCCTTCAAGACCTCCGCGATGGTGACCTCAGAGGCCGGCACGCTCAGGACATTGGTGGCCTGGGGTGTGCGCTCGGCACTGCCAGGCGGCATGTCCTTGACCCGGTCCTTAAAGAAGCTCGACTTGTAGATCGCGCCCTTCTCCGCCTCGGTGCCTACCATCCGCTGGAAGGCGACGGGGGCGGGGGTGAACTCAAACCCGAAGCGCGTGGCGTAGCGGCCGGTCATCAGGGCGGCCCGCGACGGTGCGCAGGTGGCATTGCCCGCATAGCCGTTGGCAAAGGTCACCCCGGCCCGCGCGATAGAATCGATATTGGGGGTCGGGACCTGGCCATTGGCGATCCCGCCACCGTTCAGGGTGATGTCGTTATAGCCTAGATCGTCGGCCAGGATGACGATGACATTGGGCGGCCGGGCTCCTGGCGCTGCTGTGGTCGGACCCTGCACCCAGGTCACAGGCCTGTTGGGCTCCACCTTTGGCAGTCGGGAATGGGCGACCATGGCGAAGATCGTCGCCTTGTTCATCGCCGCCAGGCCAACCCCCAGGGCCAGGACCACCACAATCCCGCCAAGCCAGATGCGTAGTTTCATGGATTTCCCCCAAGGACGTCTCGACATTTATTGGCATGTAGAGTGCCGCTAGATTAGCGAGGACGCAAGCCTGCCGCACTTGCGCGCTTCACCGTGCGGAACCCCAGGTGCGAGGAGCCGGTGTCGGGGGGGCCTGGCTGCCGGGCCGAGGGACGGTAGCGGAAGCAGTAGTCGTCGGCGCAGAGATAGGAGCCGCCCTTGATCACATGCTTGGGCAGGACGCCCTGCGGCTCGGCGGGGTCGTAGGCCTCGCCGGTGCCGGGGTCGCTGCCTGTGAGAGTCAGGCCTGGCTTGTAGACGTCCCTGGTCCATTCCCAGACATTGCCGGCCATGTCGTGCAGGCCATAGCCATTGGCCGGAAAGCACCCGACGGGAGCGGGCTTGGCCTGATAGCCGTCGGCCCCGGTGTCCACTGCGGGGAAGACGCCTTGCCAATAGTTGGCCCTGGGGTGGCTCTGGCTGGAGGGGGTGTCGCCCCACTCATAGCGTCCGTCGGCCAGGCCGCCCCGGGCGGCGAACTCCCACTCGGCCTCGGTGGGCAGGTCGCGACCGCGCCAGCGGGCATAGGCCAGGGCATCCTCATAGGCGATTTGAACCACCGGCAGCCGGTCCTGGCCCGCAATGAAGCTTCCTGGGCCGGTGGGGTGTCGCCATTGGGCCCCGTCGACGATCTGCCACCAGAGACCCGGATTGGTCAGTTTCGGATCGGCCTGCGCGCCCTTGAAGACGATGGCAGAGGGCTTCAACTGGGCGGGATCGACACCGGGATAGAGTCTGGGATCCGGCTGTCGCTCGGCCAGGGTTTGGTAGCCGGTGGCCTTCACAAAGCTGGCAAACTCGGCATTGGTCACCTCGGCCCGATCGATGGAGAACGGGCCGACGCTCACCGTGCGGGGTGGTCCCTCCTCGGGGCGCAGCGGATCTTCCCCCATGATGAACCGACCCCCCGGCAAGGTGACCTCGCCCACCGGCTGAGGAGCGCAGGGCGCGGGTGCCGGCACCACGGTCTTGGCCGGGGCACAGGCGCTCAGCAGCAGGAGCAGCGGCAGCAGGATCCAGATCATCGCCCGATCATTCCCCATCCCGGGCCGTGACGCCAGATGGGGTGGTTCAGGCCGCGAAGCGGTCGGTAATGGCCCACAGCCCGTCCACCACGGACTTCAATTGTGGCGCGGCACTCTCATCCTGGCCCCAGATCAGTCGCAGTGCCCCAACATGAACCCCCGCCGCCGTCCAGTCCTGACGCTCGCGGCTGCGCAGCCGATCGGTCAGTTCACACAGGCTGTAGGCGGCGTCGCAGAGAGTGCGCAGATCAAACATGCCGGCGACGTCCAGGACCACGGAGCTTTCGGCATAGACCTCGCCGGCGGTGGCGGTCTTGGCCGCGCACAGGGCTTCCAGTCGACCGATTGTGACCCCCAGCGAGACCTTGGCATCGCCGGCCTGGGCGGCCAGGTCGCGGCGCGCCCTCTGGGTGGCCATGTCGGCGGTCATGCCTCCGGGCTTGGCCACCTGCTGGGAGAGACGGCTCTGGGCCTTCACCAACTGGGGCGCACTCAAAACTGCACACGGGCGGGCTTGAACATCCTGTCGACCTCGTTCTGATCCAGGTTGGGATCGGTGCCTGCCCCGACGTGGGTGGACAGATCATCGTGCCGCCGACCGTTCTGGCCCAGGGGTGGGCCCAGGTTCTTGAACCGGCGGTCGGGGCCGACATAGCGGTCGCTCTTGACCATCTGCCGCTCGTCTCGGGCCGCCCAGTAGATCCTCTGCAGCAGGATTTCGGGGGTGAAGGGACGTGTCAGGATGAAATTGGCCCCGGAGTCGCGGCTCTTTTCCACCATGCTGCGGGGGGCATGGCCAGTCAGCATGATGACGGGGGTATAGATCAGCTCCGGTGGGGCGTCGCGCCGCAGCCAGCGCACCAGATCGTGGCCGTCCATGTCAGGCATCTGGGCGTCGGTGATCACCAGGTCCAGCTCCTGGCTCTGGACAATGGTCATGGCCTCGGACCCGGAGGCGCACTTGAACTGCTTACGCACCCCAAAGCCCCGCACCAGCGCGCTCAGGGCCTCAAGCGCCTGGGGGTTGTCGTCCACCAGCAGAACCACTGAGCGGTCCAGGTTGATGCGGATGTTGGGGTCCAGTGCCATGGGTTTGCACGGACGGTCTTAGAACAGGTCCAGGTCGCCGGACGAGGGAGCCTTCAGGCCCTCGGTCTCGCGGGTCGCATGGGCCAGACGCAGGGCGAGGTCGCCCAGGGTGACCCCGGCAATGGCATCGGTCAGGTCAAAGGTGCCCTCTAGGCTCGACTGGGCCGACAGCCTGCGGGTGAAGCTGGCCAGGGCCGCCAGGTGCTGGGTCAGGATGTCGACGGTCTGGGCCTCATGCAGGGCGATCTCCAGGGTCTCGCCGCGACTGGCGCGAACCAGTTGGGTGACCAGCATTTCCAGCCGATCACAGAGCGCGCCGGCGTGCTCCAGCTCGTCGGCCAGAGAGGCCAGGACCTGAGGACTCGCAGAGGATTTGGGAGGCGGGTTTGTCATCAGAACAGCTCCAAGGCCCCTTCGTCCGCCACCACCGGAGCTGTCTTGGGCGGAGACTTCAGACGCGCGACTTCATGGGTATCGGTGACGGTTCGCTGCTGGGCCCGTCCGCTGGTGGGCCAGTACTGAACTCGCCGGGCTTCGGTTCCCCCCAGGCTTGAGCCCAGGACCGGAATACCTTCGTCGCGCAGAAACGTCTGCGCAAAGGTGATGTTGGAGGCCCCGACATCGGAGAGGCCGCCAAACATGCGCGCGCCACCAAACAGCTTGGCCTCCAGGCGCTCGCGCCGCGCGCCCTTGCGCAGCAGGTCGTTGATCAGCAGTTCCATGGCATAGGTGCCATAGCGGCGGCCTTCATCGAGGCCATCGGACCGGCCCTCCGGCAGCAGAAAGTGGTTCATGCCCCCCAGGCCCGACACATTGTCCCTCAGGCAGACCGCCACGCAGGACCCCAGGATAGTGGTCAGGACCACGCCGGGATCGGACGAGACATGGTATTCGCCCTGCACCACATGGATGCGGGTTTCGCCGGCCGCCGACCGCTCCTCGACGATCATGAGAGGGGTCCAAACACCGCTTCGATCTTTTCCTTCAAGGTCTGGGTGGTGAACGGTTTGACCAGATAATTGTTGACGCCAAATTGCACCGCGCGCTGAACAAGTTCGCGGTCAGCTCGGCCAGTCAGCATGATCACTGCTACCTTCGAGGTCGGGCCATGGGCGCGGATCGCCCGCAACAGGCCCAGACCATCCAGCTTCGGCATATTGAAATCGGTGATGATCAGGTTGCAGGGTGTGGTCAGGATCGCCCTCAGACCTTCTTCGCCGTCTGGAGCTTCGCGGGTCTGGATGCTTCCCAGGGCATTCAGGCTGGTGCGGATCAGCGACCGCATGGACTGTTGATCGTCGACGATCAGGGTTTTCAAGGCCGACGCGGCAGGCATTAGGCCTTCCTTTGGAGCTCGGCGCTCGCCGAGCAAGCACTGAGAATCGCTGGACCCATGCGTGACAGGCTCACCTGTTTCTCCACGGCTCCGAGTTCGAAGGCAGCCTTCGGCATGCCGTAGACAACGCAACTGGACTCATCCTGGCCCAGGGTGCGGGAGCCGCCCCGACGCAAGGTCGCCAGGCCTTGGGCCCCATCCCGGCCCATCCCGGTGAGGATCACCCCCACCGAAGGGCGGTTCAGCTTGGCGACGGATTCAAACAACACATCGACCGAGGGCCGGTGGCCGTTGACGGTGTCGCCAACTCGCAGGCGACACACCGGGTTGGTCGACGAGATCACTTCTAGATGGGCCGCTCCACCGGGG
>JANPAO010000153.1:0-3583 GCA_031429955.1 Phenylobacterium sp.
TGGCGGTCTTGGCAATGACACCCTCGACGGTGGCGATGGGAACGACACCATCCAAGGAGGGAGCGACATCGACTCCATCCTGGGCGGTGCCGGCAATGACACCATGAGTGGCGGTGCTGGCAATGGCACCCTCGGCGGCGGCGATGGGAACGACTCCATTCTGGGAGGCGACAGCAATGACTCCCTCAACGGGGGTCAGGGGGACGACACCCTCAGCGGCGGGGTCGGTGCCGACACCCTTACCGGCGGAACCGGTGCTGACCGGTTCGTCTTCGCTGCCGGCGACAGCAGCGGCACGGTGGTCGATGTGATCACCGACTTTGTGTCCGGGACCGACAAGTTGGACCTCGGTGATGTGGGTGATCCCTCTGTCAGGGCGGGCGGATTCTCATCCGACTTCGCTCAGGCGCTCGGCATCGCCAGCGGAGTCATAACGGGAGGGACAAGGAATTTGATGGTTCTGGTTGTCGGCTCAGACACCTACGTCTTCGCCGACAGCGCCAACAACAACATCATCGGCCACGTGATCAAGCTCACCGGTGTCACCTCCACGGCCACTGGCGACTTCATCGACTACGGCATCTGACCTGAGCCGGATCTCCCGTCCCGCCGATCCTTGCCCGGCGGGACGGGCCGACGCCACGTCTGCGGACGACGTCGCTAGAGGGCCGGGTTCGTCCTCCTCCAGGGGACGGGCCCGGCCTTTGGGCGTTTGGGGGCGACGCCTTCCAACGCGATCCCCCGCCACCCCCTGAGCGTCATCGTCACCCGACGATCTATGATCTCCGTATCGGGGCATGGGTGCGACGGTGCCGTTGTTGATCCTTGCGGCCTCTCGGAGATCATGGGTCCTCGGGCCAAGCCCGAGGAAGACGTGCGTTGGGGTAAGAGCACCATAGATGCGCCCCTTTTTGGGGGAGCTGTCAGCAAAGCTAACTGAGGGGGACTTTGACCCTTGTTTCGGGGGTGGAGGGTCGAACAGGTCGATCCCATTCCGTCACGGACCTGCGGCCCGCGCGCGCGTCGCGCTGCGCGCTGAGGGAGGATCTGGGGGTGCCGTCCAACCCCTCGGAACATGTTGGTCGCCCAACCATCCATGATCTCCGCATCTGGGTGATGGGTGCGACGGCTCCGTGGTTGATCTTTGCGGGATCACGGAGGTCATGGGTCCTAGACCCTGACCGTTTCAGATGAATTCATCTGAAACGGCAAGAAGGGTCTATCTTCCAAATGTTAGAGCACGTCGGGCGTTGGGGGCGGGGATGAGATTGCGGGCGATGTTGTTGGGGCTGGCGGTGGGGGGCCTTTGGGCGTCGGCGGCGATGGCCGCGCCGGTCTGTACCCTGGTGGTGGAGGCGGCCAGCGGGGCGGTGGTGGCGCGCAGTGGGCCTGACTGCGAACGGCCCAACAGTCCGGCGTCGACCTTCAAGATCCCGCTGGCGGTGTTGGGCTATGAGGCCGGCATCCTGACGACGGCCACGGCCCCCCTCTGGCCCGATCGCCCCGAACATGACGCCGCCAAGCCGGGACAGGCGGTCGATCCCACCATCTGGCAGCGGGACTCGGTGATCTGGTACTCCCGCGAGATCACCCGGCGGCTGGGGGCGGTGCGGTTCCAGCGAGGGGTCCACCGGCTGGCCTATGGCAATGGCGACCTGTCGGGGGACCCTGGTCAGAACAACGGTCTCACCCACGCCTGGCTGAGTTCGTCTCTGCAGATCAGCCCCCTGGACCAGGTTGATTTTCTGCGGGCCCTGGTTCGTGACCGTCTGCCCGTGTCACGGGCGGCCATGACCAAGACCCGCGCCATCGTGCCGGTGTTTGCCACCGCCAACGGCTGGACGATCCACGGCAAGACCGGCACCGGGTTCCAGCCCAGGCCCGGCGGCGGGGTGGACCGCGACCGCCAGTTCGGCTGGTTCGTCGGCTGGGGCGAGAAGGACGGGCGCAGGCTGGTGTTCGCGCGGCTGATCAAGGACACCGGCCCCGAGGCGGTCCGGGCTGGGTTCCGCGCCCGCGACGCCCTGCTGGCCGACTGGCCAGACCTGGTGAAGGGGTCCTGAGGCTTGATGATGCGGTGGGGTCTTGGGCTGGTGCTTGGCCTGGCAACTTGTTTCGCGGGCTTGGCGCAGGCGGAGGTGGTGGAGGGGAACCCTGGCCCATGTCTCGGGATGATGGTGTCGCCTACGGCGATCCCCCTCCGTCACGGACCTCCGGTCCGCGCGTTCGTCGCGGCGATCGACAAACCGTTGTCGATCACATCCACCCCGCAAGCGCGGGACGTCGCTCCTCACTCCCCCACACTGGCCTGCGGCCTGGGGGAGGATCTGGTGGGAACGCAGATGCTCCACCTCTGGGGGAACTGGCGGCCCGCAGGGCCGTCTGAGGGGGACTTTGACTCTTGTTTGCAGGCCGACAGTGTCGCCTGTCGCGACTCCCCCAATCCCCTGAACGTCATAGCCGGGCTTGTCCCGGCTACCCATGATCTCCGTGCTTGGGGGATGGGTGCGGCGGTGCCTGCGTTGATCCCTGCGGCCCGTCGGAGATCATGGATCCTCGGGACGAGGCCCGAGGATGACGTTCAGGGTGAGGGGGACTTTGACTCTGGATTTGCAGGCACCAACACCCTTCGTCGCATCTCGTCTGGGTCTGGTGAAGGCCCTGGGGCAACGGACAAACCCCTCCCCCTGGCGCTGATGGACCCTGCCCGGCAGCGGGCTGTGCCGGTTGTGCTCTATGGCCTGTCGCCGGGGCGGGCCAAGCCGCTGGCGGTGCTGTCACCGGGCTATGGCAATGCCAATACAGACTACGGGTTTCTGGCCCAGGCCCTGGTGGCGCGGGGATATCTGGTGGCGGCGATCCAGCAGGACCTGCCGGGCGACCCGGTTCCCGCACGCTCAGGCGACCTGGCGGTGCTGCGCCGGCCCCTGTGGCAGACCGGGGCCGACAGTATCAGCTTCGTGGTGGGCGAGCTTCGAGCCCGGGGACTGGCGGCCCGGACCCGGCGGGTGGTGCTGGTGGGCCATTCCAATGGCGGGGACATTTCCATGCTGCTGGCCAGCCAGCATCCGCAGACGATCGCGGCGGTCTTTTCCCTTGACAGCCGCCGCGCCCCCTTCCCCCGGGTGGCCCGTCCGAAGATCTGTTCCCTGCGATCCAGCGACGTGGCGGCCGATCCTGGGGTCCTGCCCGATGCAGCGACTCAGGTCCGACTGGGGATGCAGGTCTCGGTGGCGACGGACCTGAGGCATGACGATATGTGGGACGGGGCGCGGCCCGATCAGAAGGCCCTGATGTTGGCGGCCCTGGGCCGTTGCCTGGATAGGGTGAAGCGTGCGGCGGGGCCGTCGGTGATCCTTGCGGGATCAAGGAGATCATGGGTCCTAGGCACAGGGCCTAGGATGACGGACGTTGGGGGTGGGGGGCAGCCGAGGGGGCCACAAAAATAACCGCCGCGACCTGGGGAGGGGTCGCGGCGGGGAGTTGGGGCGGGAGTTTAGAAGCGTTTGTCGATGATCATCCCGACGGTGCGCGGCTCCAGCAGGCGGGCGTTGCGGTAGCGGCCAATCAGGGCGTCTTCGAT
>JANPAO010000154.1:0-2475 GCA_031429955.1 Phenylobacterium sp.
CTGGGGCACCGCGCCAGCGACACTTCCCAGGCTGTGGGGGCGACCGTGCAGCCACACGTCCCATAGCCACTCGGGGTGGGTCACGCCCTGCCAGGCAGTATTAAGGGCACCGGCAATCCCACTGGCCCCCGTGAATCCCGAACGAACATCGCGGTAGCGCGAGCCCGGCAGGGGCAGATCCACGGTAAAGACCAGCACGGGGCAGCCGGCGGCCCTGGCCCGCGCCAACAGCTCTGCCATATAGCCACGGTCCTTGAGCATATAGAGCTGGAACCAGGGTGCCGTGGCCCCTGCGGCCACCTCCTCCACCGAGCAGACGCCGACGGTTGAAAGGCAGAAGGGCACGCCGGCGGCGGTCGCGGCTCTTGCGGCCTGGACCTCGCCACGACGGCCGTACATGCCAGCCATCCCTACCGGCGACAGGCCTACCGGGAAACTGAAGGTCTGACCCAGAGTCTCGATGCTTAGATCCAACTGCGACATGTCGCGCATGACCCGCTGGCGCAGGGCTAGCGCCTCCAGGTCGGCCACGTTGCGCCTGAGAGTCACCTCGGCATAGGAGCCGCCGTCTATGTACTCAAAGAACATCGGTGGCAGGCGACGGCGCGCCAGCTCGCGATAGTCGGACACCGAGGCCGGGGTCATGGCCAACCTTCCTGTTTCGTCGGGCCACCCTAAGGCGTGCGCTGGCTCAGAGGAAATGTGTTTGAAGTCTTCCGGCGGGTTTACAGATGTTCATTTTTTGTTCTAGTTTCGAGCCATGCAAAGCCACCTGGCCCTCCCCGCCGACCTGTCCCCGCTTCGTGACCGGCTACGGGCGGTGTTCGGGTCACATCGGCCCGAGCATCGGCTGGATCCGGTGTCGCAACTGATCAAGGCGATGTTGGGGGTTCGAACCTATGACGACGTGACCTGGGCGGCCTTTGTGCGGCTTCGGGCGGCCTACGCCGATTGGAACGATCTGGTCACCGCCTCGACGGCGGACCTGGAACCCCTGATCGACCCGGTGACCTTTGCCGACCAGAAGGCCCGACAACTGCCGATCCTGATCCGGGTCATCCTGCTCAAGCGCGGGGCGTTGAACCTGGACTTCCTGGCTACGGAACCGGTGGATGAGGCCCTGGCCTGGCTGATGCGTCTGCCGGGGGTGGGATTGCAGGCCGCCAGCATGGTGTTGAACTTCAGCACCCTGAACCGGCGCGCCCTGGTGGTGGATTCCCACCTGCACCGGGTCGCCCGCCGCCTGGGCCTGACCGCCAGAACCGGGGATGAGCGACAGACCCAGGAGAGCCTGATGGCCGACCTGCCCTCCGACTGGGGACCCGAACAGGTCTATGAGTTGCACTGGTTGTTGAAGCCCCACGGCCAGTCGATCTGCACCCACTTCGAGCCCGCCTGCGGCCTGTGCGCCCTGCGGGATATCTGCCCTCGGGTCGGCGTAACCCTGGACCAGCAGAATCGGGTGCTGACCTTCGAGTCCTGAGGCTCAGGGCGCGGGAAGCGGCTTCCACTGGAGGCCGTCTCGAACTAGGTTCCGCTCAAGACGCCGCATCGCGGATTCGAGGAGCTATTGATGACCGTCCAACGTCCCTGGGCCCTGATGCGCCACCATGCCGGTTGGGCCGATGTCTTCCATATTGAAGGCGAGAGTGCGGACTCCATTACCGGCTTCTATCCCGACCGCGAAACAGTCGGGCCGCCGGTGACCTATAGCACTCGCGCCATCCTGGCCCGCTTCGAGACCCTGGAAGCTGCCCGCGCTGCCCGCGAGGGTGCGGTGCTGGAATGGCGCAAACACGACGCCGCCGTCCGTGAGGCCGAGACCACCCTTCGTGAGGCCGAAAAGGCTCGCGAAGACGCCTGGCTCAATTGTCTGAAGGGCGCGGCAGCCTAATCTATATCTTCGGCAGCTTCAGGCCGCGCGCGATCAGCCAGGCCGCGCCGGCGGCAAGGACGATCCCCACCAGCACCCGCCAGACCGGGGCAAACTTCAGGACCGGCGCAGGACCTGAAAAGACCCGCTTGCCGGTGATCATCGCGGTGATCAGGTTCTGCCGCTTCCAAAGGGCATAGAAGGCGATGGCCCCCAGGTGCAGGACCACCAGGCCCTGCAGAACCCTGAAACTCAGCTCGTGCAGTTCCGAGGCCAGGCGCCCGGTGTCGAAGTCCACCATGTAGGACAGCGGCCCAGACTCAATGCCGTCGATGTCCACGGCAAATAGCCCCAGGCCCGCCTGGATCAACATCACCCCCAGCAGGGCCACGACGCTGACGGCACCGACCGGACTGTGGCCCACCAGGTCCCCGGCGGTGCGCTGACCCATGGTCTTGAAATAGCTCAGGGTGGTGCCAGGCCCCTTCACGAACTGGGCAAACCGCGCGGTTTCACCGCCGACGAAACCCCAATAGAGTCGGAAGACCAAGAGACCGATCACGCCATAGCCCGCGAGAACATGGATCTGCATGTTCTCGCCG
>JANPAO010000155.1:0-7475 GCA_031429955.1 Phenylobacterium sp.
CGCTGGTGGAACCCGGCCGTTGAAAATCAGGCCACCGATCGAGCCTTTCGAATCGGGCAAAAGCGTAATGTACTGGTGCATAAATTTGTCTGCCAGGGCACGGTGGAGGAGCGGATCGACGCGATGATCGACGCCAAGCGAGGCCTTTCAAGCGAGCTGCTGACCGGTTCAGGAGACATCGCGCTGACCGAAATGAAGGACGAGGAACTGCTCGCCCTTGTCGCCCTTGATCTCAATACCGCAGCCCAGGATTGAGACCGGCATGGCGAGCTACTACAATGGCTGGGCACCCTATGTTACCGTCGCCAGTCGTCGCGCCGATGCCATCCGCGAAACCCTGAAGCTCAAAGAGGCCGGCAAGAATATAGCGCCGGTGATTGTCGATACCCGAGCGTTAGCCACCACCTTCTGGGGCAAGGCCTGGTGCCAGAACCTGGAAAGTTACAGCGACTACGCCTATCGCCTCCCTCGGGGCCGGAGCTATGTGCGCAATCGAGCCGTGATGGACCTCCAGATCGCATCGGGCACGGTAACAGGCTTGGTTCGAGGTGCATCGACCTACCAGGTCAAAGTCCAGATCACTCCGGTTCGCAAACCTCATTGGGACTCGATCTGCCAGGACTGTGCTGGCGGCATCGACTCCCTGGTGGAGTTGCTGCAGGGGCGGCTATCGACCACCGTCATGGAGCGCGTCTGCCGCGAAGGCGCAGGACTGTTTCCCAAGCCCTCGGAGATCAAGTTCTCCTGCAACTGCCCCGACTATGCCGACATGTGCAAGCATGTGGCAGCCGTTCTCTATGGCGTGGGCGCACGCCTGGACGGCAGCCCGGAAATGCTGTTTCGTTTGCGCGCCGTGGACGAGCGAGACCTGCTGAGCCATCTGGAGTTGGGCGCGCCGCAACCCGCCCGTCTCGGGGCCGGCAAGGCCCTTGAAGCCGATGACCTCTCGGCGCTGTTTGGTCTGGAGATGGCAACCGACGAGGGTGCTCCGACGACGCCGCCGCAGACCAAAGCAAAAGTCCGCGCCAAGCCGAAGGGTTGAGGGGACACTGGGACCACCATCCTCCAAACGATCCGATTCGATGGAAGCCACCGCAATCGGGGCACGCCTTGTTTTGGGCTGGCGTGGTTGAGATAGTTACCCCAAATGCAGCTTGGATCTTGAGTCCAGCGACAGCCTCCGACATGGCTATCGCTGCGGGATCGGAAACTGGACCAGGGGCACTGAGACGTGAGTGAAGACAAGTCTGCGTTGCTGCGATCTCTCAGCATCGACCGCACCCTTGAGGACCAGGCCCCCCAGGGCAGCCGGATAGGTCCGCTGGTTCTGGCCGCTGTGGTGCTGGGAAGCGTGGTGGTTGGTGGCGGCATGGGCTGGCTGCTCAAGCCGACGCCTAAGCCCAAACCTGCGGCAGCGCAGATCGCCGCCGTGGCCGGGACCCCAAACGTCGTCACCCCCAGGGGCGGACTCACCGCGTCGGGCTATGTGGTGGCCAGGACCCGGGCCACTGTGGCTGCTGAGGTGACCGGTCGCGTGGTCCAGGTACGGGTGGAAGAGGGCCAGACGGTTCAGGCCGGACAGGTTCTGGCCACCCTCGACAGCGCCCTGGCTGCGGTGGATGCGAGATCATCCCAGGCCCGCGCCGTCTCGGCGCAGGCCGCCCTTCACTCCGCCCAGGTCCAGTACGCCCAGGCCCAGCGCGACCTGACTCGCTCCCAGTCCCTGGCCAAGACCGGCTATATCAGCGAGGCCAATCTCCAGGGCGCGGTGCTAAAGGCGCGGGTCGCGCAGGCCCAGGAGAACCTGTCTCGGGCGCAGCTTGTGGCCGCCCAGTCGGACTCCAACCGCAGCCAGGTTCAGCTCAGCAAGTACGAAATCCGGGCACCCTTCTCTGGCGTGGTCATCGACAAAGCCGCCCAGCCCGGCGAAATCATCTCTCCGCTCTCGGCCGGAGGCGGCTTCACCCGCACGGGTATCTGTACCCTGGTGGACATGGACAGCCTGGAGATCGAGGTGGACGTCAACGAGGCCTATATCGGCCGGGTGTCGGCGGGCCAAAAGGTGGAGGCGGTGCTGGATGCCTTCCCCAACACCATCCTGCCGGCCCGGGTGATCGCCACCATCCCCACCGCCAGCCGCGATAAGGCCACGGTTCGCGTCCGCATCGCCTTTGACGCCAAGGATGTTCGCGTCTTGCCGGAGATGGCCGTGAAGGTCACCTTCCTCGAAAACCGTTCTTGAATTCCGACCGACAGGACATCGCCATGAGCGCCCTCATCCAGTTGAACAACGTCACCAAGAACTATCGGCGCGGCAAGGAAGGCATTGCCATCTTTGAGGGCCTGGCCATGGAGATCGAGAAGGGGGATTTTGTCGCCATCATGGGCCCGTCCGGCTCTGGCAAGACCACCCTGCTCAACCTGCTGGGGGGCACCGACCGTTGCGACGGCGGTGAAATCATCTTCGATGGCGAGCGGATCGACGGCTATTCTGAGGGCCAACTGGCAGCCTGGCGGGCACGGAATGTCGGCTTCATCTTCCAGTTCTACAACCTGATGCCCGTCCTGACGGCGGCACAGAATGTCGAGCTCCCGCTGATGCTCACCAAGCTTCCGGCCAAGAAGCGCCGGGAACACGACGAGACCGCGCTCACGCTCGTCGAGCTAGCCGACCGCGCCAAGCACAAGCCCAAGGAACTCTCCGGGGGCCAGCAGCAGCGGGTGGCGATCGCCCGGGCCATCGTCTCCGACCCCAAGCTGCTGCTCTGCGACGAACCTACCGGCGACCTGGATCGCAACACAGCCAACGACATCCTGCGGACCCTGCAGCAGTTGAACAAGGAAATGGGCAAGACCATCGTCATGGTCACCCACGACCCGGAAGCCGCCCGCTTTGCCACCCGCACCCTGCACCTGGACAAGGGCAATTTCGCCGAGATCGCGGCATGACGGACTTTGACCTGATCCGAAAGAACCTGTTCCGAAAGCCGTTGCGGACCGTCCTGTTGACGGTCTCGATCTTCATGGCCTTCCTGATCTTTGGCATGCTCACCAGCTTGAACGTGGCTCTGAACCGGGCCTCGGAGACCGGTGCCGCCAGCGACCGGCTGATCGTCTCCAACAAGATCAACTTCACCCAGCCGATGCCCATCGCGTATGTGAACCGCATTGCGGCGATCCCGGGTGTGACCGGGGTGACCCACTCCAACTGGTTTGGGGCCTATTATCAGGACCAGAGGGCCAGCCGCTTCGTCGGCTTTGCCGTGGACCCGGCCACCTACATGGTGCTCTACGCCAACGACATTCGGCTGACGCCGGCCGAGCGCCAGGCCTTCATCGCTGAACGAACCGGCGTGATCGTCGGCAAGGCCCTGGCCGACCAGTATGGCTGGAAAGTCGGCCAGACCATTCCCATCAGCTCCAACATCTATGTCCAGGCCGACGGGCGGCGTAGCTGGGACATGAAGATCTCCGGCATCTTCACCGGGGCCAAGCCGACGGATTCCACCACCGCGCTCTATTTTCGCTATGACTATCTGAACGAAACCACGACCTTCGGCCGCGATCAGATCGGCAATGTCGCGGTGCGCACCGCCTCGCCCGACCTCAATGATCAGGTGGCCAAGGCCATCGACGCCACCTTCGCCAACTCCCCATATGAAACCTCCACGGTGGACGAGAAGACCTTTGCGCGCGCCTTCCTCAAGCAGGCCGGCGACCTGAACTTCATCGTCTCCATGGTGGTGGCCGCCGCCTTTGCCGCCATCCTGATGATCGTCTCCACCACCCTGGTCTCGGCCATGCGCGAGCGCACCAAGGAGATCGGTGTCATGAAGACCCTGGGCTTCTCCAGCCCACGGGTCCTGCGCATGGTGCTGGGGGAGGCCCTGATGCTGTCGACCCTGGGGGCCGTCCTGGGCCTGCTGACCTCGGCAGTGGTTTTGGCCGGTCTATCTAAATCCCCTGCTGGAGCCAGCTTTGGTGACCTCTCCATGTCGCCCGGGGTTGCCGTTGCTGGCCTGGCGCTCGCCATCACCCTGGGCCTGGTCACGGGTGCCATCCCTGCGGCTTCGGCCTTGAGGATGAGCATCGTCGACGCCCTGAACCGTCGCTAGGAAGTGCCGTCATGAGCCTGCTGAGCCAGACCCGATCCGTGATCGTCATGAATGTGCAGTCCATCCCCCAGCGGCTGTGGATGTCGCTGGCGACGGTGATGTCCATCGCCCTGGTGGTGGCGGTACTGCTGGGCTTCCTGTCCCTGGCCAATGGGTTCAACCAGACCCTGAAGGGATCAGGCGCCGCCGACGTGGCCATCGTCCTGCGGGAGGGGTCCGAGGCCGAACTCAACAGTACCCTGTCCCGAGATCAGGTGGACCTGCTGGCCCAGGGCCCCGGCGTGCAGATGGGGGCCGATGGTCGCCCCGTCCTGTCGGCAGAGCTGATGCTGGTGGTGGACGGCATCAAGAA
This sequence comes from Phenylobacterium sp., assembly GCA_031429955.1. Lineage (GTDB taxonomy): Bacteria > Pseudomonadota > Alphaproteobacteria > Caulobacterales > Caulobacteraceae > Phenylobacterium. The sequence continues at coordinate 4,468 of JANPAO010000155.1, forward strand.
GTCCACCGGCACCAAGGCCAACATGCCCCTGCGCGGCATCGGGCCTAATGGCCTGCTGGTCCGCAAGCAGGCCCGCATCCGCGAAGGTCGGATGTTCGCGCCGGGCTCCAACGAGATCGTGGTGGGAGCTGGCCTGCTGCGGGAGTTCGAGGGCTTTGAGATGGGCAAGTCGGTGAAGTTCGGAGCCCAGACCTGGCGGATTGTCGGGGTCTTCGAGGCCCCGGGCACCGTGTTTGAGTCCGAACTCTGGGCGGACGCACCCGTCGTCCAGAGCCTGTTCAATCGTGGCACCTCCTACCAGACCGCCCGGGTCGTGCTCACCAGCCCCGCCGCCATGCCTGCCTTCGTCGCCTACGCCAAGAACGAGCCTCGTCTGCAGTTGGCCGCCCAGAGCGAGCAGGCCTATTTCGCGGCCCAGGCCGAGCGGTCTGGCCTGCTGATCAAGTACTTCGGATGGCCCCTGGGGATCATCATGGCTATCGGAGCCTTGGCCGGTGCGCTGAACACCATGTATGCATCGGTCTCCAGCCGCGCCGCCGAGATCGCCACCTTGAGGGTCATCGGCTTCTCCGGGTTCTCGGCCTTTATGGGCACCATGGTGGAGGCCCTGGTCCTATCGGCCCTGGGGGCTGTGCTGGGGGTCGCCATCTGCGCGCTCGGCTTCAACGGTCTGTCCACCTCGACCCTGGGAGCCGGCTTCACCCAGGTGGCCTTCCGGCTGCAGATCGGGCCTGACATCATCGGCCAGGCCGTCACACTGGCCCTGATCATCGGCCTGGTGGGGGGCATCTTCCCGGGCTGGCGGGCGGCCCGGCAGAAACCCCTCCTGGCCCTGGCTGCGGCCTAGTCTAGAGGCCGCGATCGGACGGGGTCATGACGTCTGCCGTGACCGTCGCTGTCATCGGTCACGTCAACCACGGCAAGACCGCCCTGGTCCGGGCCCTCACCGGGATCGAGACCGACCGGCTGGCGGAGGAGAAGGCCCGGGGCCTCTCCATCACCCTGGGCTTTGCATGGCGCGCCTATGCCGCCGGCGTGGTGGAGTTGATCGACGCTCCGGGGCATGAGGACTTCATCCGCGCCATGGTGGCCGGTGCCACCGGTGCCCGCGCCGTGCTGCTGGTGGTCTCGGCGACGGAAGGGTTTGGCCGTCAGACCTGGGAACACCTGAAGATCGCGACCCTGCTGGGGATCCAAACCGGGATCGTGGCCATTACCAAGGCTGACCTCATCGGCCCAGACGCCGAGCTGGCGATGCGAGCCGATATCCAAGACAGGCTCCGTGACACCTTCCTGGCTGGGGCACCGATCCTGGCCTGCTCATCTGTCGCGCAGGGCGGCCTGACGAAACTCAGCGCAGCCCTGGAAGCTCTCTTGGTCCCTTGCGGGGTTGAGGACTCTGGGCTCGGGGCCTTCCTGCCCATCGACCGGGTCTTTACCCTGACCGGAACTGGCACGGTGATCTCGGGCACCTTGCAGGGCGGCTCCCTGCGGGTCGGCGCAGAGGCCGTGTTGGAACCCTCCGGCCGTCGCGTCGGGCTGCGGCAGATCCAGGTCCACGGGCAGGCGGTCGAGGACATCGGGCCAGGCCGGCGCGTGGCGATCAATCTGCGGGGCGTCTCAGCAGATGAGGTTCGGGCTGGCGAGGTCCTGTGCATGCCCAACACCTATGAGACCTCTCTCCAGGTGGATGTCATGGCGACCCTTTCGCCCGACAGCCCTCGACCCTTGACGTCCTTAGACGAGGTTCGCGTCCTGTGGGGAACCCGACAGGACATGGCCACCCTACGCCTGATGGAAGGTCGGGCGCTGGTGCCCGGGGGACAAGGTTTGATTCAACTGCGCTTCTCCAGCCCGGTCATCGCCTTTGCCGGCCAGCGCGGCGTGCTCCGCCGCCCCTCCCCGGCCCTGACCCTGGGAGGTTTTCAAGTGCTCGACCCCCAGGCGCCGCGACTGCGGGGCAAGGCCGGGGGACGGGCAGAGATGCTGCACGCGGTGGCGACAGGGCACCTGATAGCGATCGCGAGCGGGCTGGCCGTGCGGGATGGCGGGCATCTTGCCGTTTCGGAAGCCGCACGGCTGGGTCGCCGCACAGAGACAGATGTCCGTGCCCAACTGGACCGGGAGTTCGAAGCCCTCGATGACACACGGATGGGGCGCCGGGCTGTGATCCTCAAGGTCTGGCAAGCCTACCTCGACGCCGTCGCGCGCGCCCACCTTCGCGCACCGATCCGCACCTGGGCCTTGGTCAACCAGGTCCGAGACGCCGTGACCGCCGTCGGATCGCCGGCCCTGATCTCTCACGTCGAACAGAAGCTTGCTGCGGCGGGGGAGATCCGACTGCGCGGGTCGCACGTCGCCCTGCGCGACCACGATCCCCTCGCCGGCCTTTCCGCTGAGGCCACGTCGCGACTGGCCGCGATGGAGCGCGAACTGCGGGAAGGTGGCCTCACCCCGCCCGACATCGCGGCACTGGTGGGCGCAACCAGCGACCAGCGAGATCTGCTGGACCTGCTGCTTGAAACCGGGCGGGCCGTCCTGCTGCGCAATGTGGCGCTGCGGCAGGACCTGGTCTTCCATGCCCAGGCGTTGGTGCGAGCCGCGCAGGCCCTGCGCAAAGCCTTTCCGCCACCGATCGTCTTCACCACCGGAGAGGCCCGCGCGAGCCTGGAAACGTCGCGCAAGTTCATCGTCCCCCTGCTGGAGCACCTCGACAGCCTTGGCGAGACGGTGCGTCGCGGCGATGTCCGCCAACTGGCCGACGTCCAAGGCGGTGACTGAGCAAACCTGGATCACGAAAAACGACTTCCGGCTTCACCGCCTCAGGCCCTACTGTCGGACCGTGATGGAGGTGACTGGAGTCTGGTGGCTTCCCTGGTCTTCAAAACCAGTGACACGTCCAAAAGGCGTGTGGTGGGTTCGATTCCCATCCACCTCCGCCACGCTGTCCTTGCCAAGGTGAATTGATCTCAATGACGACGCCCAAGCCTGGTTTCACCCTGACCGAC
>JANPAO010000156.1:0-1597 GCA_031429955.1 Phenylobacterium sp.
CCGGTCATTCTAGGCCTGCGCCTTCTGGCCCGAGGCCTGTTTGATGGCGGCACGGATGCGGGTGTAGGTGGCGCAACGACAGATGTTTCCGCTCATGGCCGCGTCGATGTCGGCATCGCCGGGCTTTGGTGTCCCATTCAGCAGAGCGGTGGCCGACATGATCTGGCCCGGTTGGCAATAACCGCACTGGGCGACATCCAGGTCGATCCAGGCCTGCTGCACCTTTCGGCCGGTGGCCGTCGCGCCAATGCCTTCGATGGTCACCACCTTGGAGGTGCCGACACTTTCGATAGCAAACGAGCAGGACCGCACCGGCTGGCCGTCAATATGGACCGTGCAGGCACCGCACTGGCCGATCCCGCAGCCGAACTTGGGGCCAAGGATGCCTAGGCCGTCGCGCAACGCCCAGAGCAGCGGCGTTCCGGGTTCGACTTCGACGCTTTGGCCCTTGCCGTTGACATTGATCCTGAAGGCCATGAGGTGCCGCTCCCAATTTGCGTCTTTGGGAAAACCCTAACGGGGGCTTGACGGTTTAACCAGCCAGAGGAATGACCCCTGTGAGAATTCCAGCCACCAATATCACCAGGGACAGGGCTATGGCCCAGAGCAGGGTGAATCTCTGGTGCTGCGCCAGTTCAACCTGGACCAGCCCCACCAGCAGATAGGTGGACGGCACCAGTGGCGACAGCAGGTGCACCGCTTGGCCGGTCAGGGCCGCGCGCGCCATCTCCACAGGACTGATGCCATAGGGTGCGGCGGCCTGGTTCAAGATGGGCAGGATGCCGAAATAGAAGGCGTCGTTGGAGAGGAAGAAGGTGAAGGGCATCGACAGCAGGGCGGTGATCGGGGCCAGATAGGGGCCCACGCCTGTCGGGACAAGTCCGGTGACACTGGCGGCCATGGCCTGGGTCATGCCGGTGCCATTGAGGATCCCGGTGAAGATGCCGGCCGCGAAGATCAGCGCGATCACCGGCAGGATGTTGGGGGCGTGAGCGGCGACACGTATCTTCTGCTCGCCCAGGGTCGGGTAGTTCAGCACCAGGGCCAGGGCTGTGGCCATCATGAACAGCACCGGCAGGGGCAGGATCCCCAGCACCAGCCCCGCCAGCAGACATCCGGTCAACCCCAGGTTGGCGAGGATGAGCTTGGGTCGTTTGGTCGCGTCGTTCGTGGCAAGCATATCTTCCATCAGAGCGGGGCCCGTCGCGTGATCCAGACCTTCGGCGGATCGCCCTGCCAGTCGCCTGCGCTCACCGCGCCCCAGGATGACCGCCAGCCCCAGAACAAACCCTGCACCGGCCAACATAGCTGGGATCATCGGAATGAAGATGTCGCCCGCATCGAGTTGCAGGGCAGCGGCGGCCCGTGCCGTGGGTCCACCCCACGGCGTGATGTTGGTCACCCCGCATGAAAGCATCAGCAGGCAGGCCAGGATCAGCGGATTGAGCCCCATGCGACGGTAGAGCGGGATCATCGCCGCGCAGCAGATCAGGTAGGTGGTGGATCCATCTCCATCGAGGGAGACCAGCAGGGCCAGGACCGCTGATCCCACCACGATCCGCACGGGGTCACCCTGGACCAGGCGGACGATCAACCT
>JANPAO010000157.1:0-1761 GCA_031429955.1 Phenylobacterium sp.
TGGATCTCAGCACCCGACCGCTTCACCCGGTGGGCGACTCGGTCGATCACCAGATCGCCTACAAGCACTCGGTCCTCGGCAAGGCCCGGCCGAATTCGGCGAAGCACTGCGCGGATCCGCGCCGACAGCTCACTCATGGCAAAGGGCTTGATGATGTAGTCGTCGGCCCCGGTGTCCAGGCCCCGGATGCGGTCGGTCTCCTCACCACGGGCCGTCAACATGATGATCGGCACATTGCGGCTTTCGGTGCGCTGGCGAAGCCTGCGGCAGACCTCAATGCCCGACACCTTGGGAAGCATCCAGTCCAAGACGATCAGGTCGGGCAGCCGCTCGCTGACCACCGTCAGGGCTTCCTCGCCGTCACAGGCCACAACGACCTCGTAGCCCTCTTTCTCCAGATTGTACTGGAGCAGGGTCGAGAGGGCGTCTTCGTCTTCAACGACCAGGATATTGGGGATCAACTCTGCACCTCCGGTGCCAGGTCGTCGGTCTTGGGTCTCGCCGTGCCGATCGTCTCCGCGCCGGTGATCTCATAATGCACGATCTCGGCGATGTTCGTGGCGTGGTCGCCGATCCGCTCAAGATTCTTCGCGACAAACAACATGTGGGCGCAGGCGGTGATCGTCCGCGGGTCGGCCATCATATAGGTCAGGAGCTCGCGGAAGAGGCTGTTATAGTGCTCATCGACCTCCACGTCCCGCGACCAGACTCCCAGCGCACGGTCCAGGTCCGAGGCGGTATAGGCGTCCAGCACGTCCTTCAATCGGCCCAGAACCAGCTTTCCCATCCGCTCGATGGAGCGGGTGAGCGGGCTCATCGGCTCAGACTCGGTGAGCACCAGGGTGCGTTTGGCGATGTTCTTGGCCAGGTCGCCACAGCGTTCCAGGTTCATGGCGATCTTCATGGCCGCGACGGTCTTGCGAAGGTCGTTGGCCATGGGCTGGCGCAGGGCGATCAGTCGGATAGCTTTGCGCTCGATATCGGCCTCGAGAACGTCCAGCCGCTCGTCGCGCCCAACGATGGCCTCGGCCAGGATGCGGTCACGCTTGACCACCGCGTCGATGCTGTCGCCGACCTGGGCCTCGGTCAGCCCGGCCATGCGGGCGCACTCGGCGGTCAGCGCGTTCAGTTCATCTTCGTAGGATTTTACAATGTGCTCGTTCATGGGTGCCCCTAGCCGAACCGGCCGGTGATGTAATCCTGGGTGCGGCTGTCGCGTGGATTGGTGAAGATGTCGCCGGTCGCCCCGGCCTCCACCAGCTTGCCCAGATGGAAGAAGGCGGTCTTCTGCGACACCCGCGCGGCCTGGGCCATGGAGTGGGTGACGATGACGATGCAGTACTGGTGGCGAAGCTCGTCGATCAGTTCTTCGATCCGGGCGGTGGCGATGGGGTCAAGGGCCGAGCAGGGCTCATCCATCAAGATCACCTCGGGCGACACGGCGATGGCCCGCGCGATCACCAGTCGCTGCTGCTGCCCACCGGAAAGGCTGGTGCCCGGCTGATGCAACCGGTCGGCCACCTCCCCCCACAGGCCTGCGCGCTTGAGGGACGACTCAACCACGTCGGCCAGCTCGGCCTTGCTGCTGGTAAGGCCATGGATGCGGGCGCCATAGGCGACGTTCTCGAAGATCGACTTCGGGAACGGGTTGGGCTTTTGGAACACCATGCCGACCTTAGCCCGCAGGATCACCGGATCGATGGCGCGATCATTGACGTCTTCGCCATCCATCTCGATCCGGCCACGAACCGTGCAGCCGGG
>JANPAO010000158.1:0-3889 GCA_031429955.1 Phenylobacterium sp.
CGAGGCCGTGCTGGCCGAACTGGTGCCCCGCGCCGACGTGGTGGCCCCCAATGCCTGGGAATTGCAGCGCATGACCGGGGCCGAGACTCGAGATCCGCAACAGGCCCTCCATGCGGCCCGCCTGCTGGCGCGGCCCTGCTGGACGGTCTGACCACCTCCTATGCCCTGGCCCGAGCCGTTGGGGGCGTGGCCGAGACCATCAGCGCCGCCCAGGTCTGGAACACCGCCGAACTGCCCATCGTCGCCATGGCCCAGCGGCTCAAGGCCGCCTCGCCGACGGTGCGCATGGAGCGCCTGGTCTGAGCCCGGTCCAGGGGGTTTGCGCCCCGGCCTTTGCGGCGGTCAGGGCGGTCTTCGAGGCAAGCTTTGCGGCGGGCGAGGAACTGGGGGCTCGGTTTTCCCTGGTGCGGAAGGGCGAGGTGCTGGTGGACCTCTGGGGCGGTCACGCCGACCGCAAGGGCATGCGCGCCTTCGACAGTCAGACCCTGACGCCGATCTTCTCCACCACCAAGGCCATTGCGTCCCTGCTGATCGCCCGGCTGGTGGACGCCGGCAAGCTGGATTTCGGCCAGGCCGTCGCCGAGATCTGGCCGGAGTTTGCCCAGGCCGGGAAGGGCGCTGTCACCGTCGAGCAGGTGATGAGCCATCAGGGGGGTCTGGGGGGCTTTCCCGACCCGATGGATCCGGCCCTATGGTTCGACTGGGACGCCATCTGCGCCAAGCTTGCGGCCATGGCTCCCCTTTGGCCGCCCGGCAGCGCCAGCGGCTATCACCCCGTGACCTTCGGCTACCTGGCCGGCGAGATCTTCCGTCGGGTGGACGGCCGCACCATGGGAACCGCCCTGCGCGAGGACCTGGCCGAGCCCTTCGGCCTGGACCTCTGGATCGGGTTGCCGGACGTCGAGCATCCCCGCGTGGCCGACATGCAGCGCCCCAAGGGATTGGCGACGTTCGGTGAGCCCAATGAGGCCACCCGCGCCGCCTTCTTGACCCCCTGGTCCTCACCGGCGGGTCGAGGTGAGGCCGGGTGGCGGCGGGCCGAGATCCTCTCGGCCAATGGTCACGCCACGGCCCTGGGCCTGGCCCGCCTGTTCGGGTCCCTGGCCGATGAGGGCTGGCTGGAAGGCGAGCGGATCCTCTCCCCCGCCGTGATCGCCGAGGCGGCGCGGGAGCGGATCTTCGGGCGGGATCTGGTCCTGCCCTTTGATGTCAGTTGGGGCGCAGGCTTCATGCGCAATGGGCCGCTGAAGGTCTGGGGGCCCGGGGAGGCGACCTTCGGCCACGCCGGCTGGGGCGGATCCTGCGTCTTTGCTGACCCGGAAATCGGCCTGGCGGGTGCCTATGTGATGAACCGCCAGTCCACGGCCCTGGTGGGAGATCCTCGACCGGGGGCCTTGATTGCGGCCGCCTACCAGGCGCTTTAGGCGCCGACCACCGGCTGGAAGGTCCGGCTGCGCTGCCAGGCGCCATAGGTGAAGACTGCGGCACCACCCCAGATGAACACGAAGGAGAGGGCCCGAAGGGGGGTGAAGGCCTCGCCCTGGTGGAGGCCGATGGTGAAGGCGATGGTAGGGCCGATGAACTGAAGGAAGCCCATCAGAGACAGGGGGATCCGCCGCGCGGCCCAGGAGAACAGTACCAGGGGGATGGCGGTGATCGGGCCTGAGGCCAGCAGCCAGCCGACCGTGGCCGGAGAATTCAGAAAGTGCCCCACGCCCTGATGGTGCAGCCAGGCCAGCATGATCAGGCCAGGGACGGCCAGGATCAGGCACTCGATGAACAGGCCGGTCTGGGCATCGGCGGCCACCTGTTTGCGCACCACGCCATAGCTGCCAAAGGTCAGGGCCAGGGCCAGGGACACCAGGGGCAGATGGCCCAGGGCCAGGGCCTGGATCGCCACCCCGACGATGGCAAGGCCCACAGCGGCCAGGCCGATCTTGTCCATGGTTTCTCGGAAGATCAGGGCGCCGGCGGCCATGTTGAGCAGGGGCGTTATGTAGTAGCCCAGGCTGGTCTCCAGCACCCGGCCATCATTGACCGCCCAGATGAAGATCAGCCAATTGGTGCCGATCAAGGCCGCCGACAGCCCCAGCCAGGCCAGGACCCGAGGCTGGCGCAGGACCGACATTACCTGGCTGCCCTGACGGGCCAGGACGACAAACAGCAGGGCGGCCGGAACGCTCCAGACAATCCGGTGGGCCAGGGATTCGCCGGGCCCGATCCCCAGCCTGCCGATGTGCTGAAAGGCCAGGGGCACAAAGCCCCAGATCGCGTAGCAGAGCGCGCCTGCGCCCAGGGCCAGGCGGTTTGGGGCGGGGCTTTGGCTCACGCCCCGGCGATGGCCTTGGTCTTGATCAGGTCCCGCTCGTGCAGCAGTTGGGCGATCTGGACGGCGTTCAGGGCCGCGCCCTTGCGCAGGTTGTCGGCCACCACCCACAGGTTCAGGCCATGCTCCACCGTCGGGTCATTGCGGATGCGGCTGACGAAGACCGGGAACTCGCCCTGGGCCTCCTTGGGCGTCATATAGCCCTTGTCGTTGCGGCTATCGATGACGATCAGGCCGGGACTTTCCCGCAGCAGATCGCGGGCCTCATCCTCGTCCAGGTGCTCGTGGAACTCGACATTCACCGCCTCGGAGTGACCCACCATCACCGGCACCCGCACGCAGGTGACGGTCAGCTTGATGGCGGGGTCGAGGATCTTGTGGGTCTCATTCCACATCTTCTGCTCTTCATCGGTATAGCCGTCGTCCTGGAAGGCACCGATGAAGGGGATGACATTGAAGGCGATCTGCTTGGGGAACTTCTTGGGCTCTGGCGCCCCCAGGACGAAGACGCCCTTGGTCTGGTCCCAAAGCTCGTCCATCCCCTCCTTGCCGGCCCCGGAGACCGACTGATAGGTCGAGACCACCACCCGCTTGATCCTGGCGCGGTCGTGCAGGGGCTTGAGCGCCACCACCAGCTGGGCCGTGGAGCAGTTGGGATTGGCGATGATGTTCTTGCGCCGGGCCCAGAGCACGTCGTCGGGATTGACCTCCGGCACCACCAGGGGCACGTCGGGGTCCATCCGCCAGGCCGAGGAGTTGTCGATCACCATGGGACCGGCGGCCCCGATCTTCTCAGCCCATTGCTTGGAAAAGCTTCCCGAGACGCTCATCAGCACGATATCGACGGTGGAGAAGTCGAACTGCTCGATGTCCTGGCACTTAATGATCTTCTCGCCAAAGGCCACCTCAAGTCCGATGGACTTGCGGCTGGCGATGGCGTGGATCTTGTCGATGGGGAATTGAACCTCCTCCAGGATGTTCAACATTTCGCGGCCCACATTGCCCGTGGCGCCGACGACGGCTACGCGGTAGCCCATCGGGGTCTCTCCTCATCTTCAAGCGGAGGGTTCCGTTACGCTTCTGCGCCCCAAACCGCAAGCAATGCGGTCTCTTCGGTGCTGCAATCGGGTCAACACCCGATCTCAATCGTCACCATCCCGTGTGGCGAACCGGTTCCCATTTTGGCCGTTCCCCGGCTCTCTGCAGGGTGTTCGACCTGAAGGCTGGACACGAAGCCCACGAAGCAAGCGAAAGGGCACGAAGGAGGAAGAAACGATCCAAGCCGTTCCCTTTGATGGGCGAGCCGATACTCACCAAACCCGTGTCATCCCGGAAAGGCGCAGCCTTGTCCGGGACCCATAGACGTGGGGTTCTCAGGATGGATCGGTGCTTAGGGGTCCCGGTCTTCCGCCTGCGGCGAAAACCGGGATGACACGGGGGGAGAGGAGCGGTGGAGGGGAATTACGAGGACATGATACCAATTGCGTAGTTATACCCCGCCTCAGGATGGCAAGGTCGCCGCCCGCGCCTTGTTCCCCTTCGGCTTCGGGCCGCGCTTCTGCG
>JANPAO010000159.1:0-5635 GCA_031429955.1 Phenylobacterium sp.
GCCACAGTTGCCTTGATCCTCGCCATCGGCGTGTCGCAATCGGGTTGCTTGGCCCTGGCGGCTGGAGCCGTGATCGGCACCACGGTCGGTGTCACCGGAAAGGCCATCGGCATGACCGCCAAGGGCGCTGGCATGGTGGCCGGCGCGGTCATTCCCGGTGGCAAGGCAGAGAAGGTCGAGAAGGCCCGGCGGTGAGGGCCGGCCGGCGCGCTACAGCCTCAGGGCGCAGCTTTCGCCGATGGTGGGGCGCGAGACAGTGACTTGGCAAAGGCCTGGGAAGGGCCCCTTCAGCCGCTCAGCGAAATAGAGGCACAGGTGCTCCAGGGTCGGGCGCTCGAGGCCGGGCTTCTCATTGAGCAGACCGTGATCCAGTTCGGCGGCCACCGCGCGCAGGGCTGTGTCGAGGTCGGCCAGGTCGGCGACCCAGCCCACGGGTTCCTGAGGCGCGCCGGCCACCGTGGCCTCGACCTTGAAGGAGTGGCCGTGCAGGCGCGAATAGGGCCGGTGGGCCGGGCCGTCCTCAAAATAGTGGGCCGCGTCGAAGGTGGCCGACTTGGTGATCTCGAATATCGGGGTGTTCATCAGCTATCTTTGGGGCCCCGCGAGGCTCTACGGGATGCCGAGGTACTTGTGGGTTTGGACGCTTAGACGCCACCGGGGGTGGGCGAGGCAATAGGCGATCGCCGCTTGGGTATTGGCCTGGCGGTCTGGGCCATCCATCGGTTGCAGCAGAAACCGCTCGAATTCCCAGGCCTCGAAGGCCGCTGGATCGACCTGGGTCTGGGGGAAGACCAGCTTCAACTCCTGGCCAGAGCGCTGCACCACCTTGGCATCAGCCTTGGGGCTGACGCAGATCCAGTCGATCCCAGCCGGAGCCGGCAAGGTGCCATTGGTTTCCAGGGCGATGGCAAAGCCCTGGGCATGCAGGGCCTCTACGAGGGCCGCGTCCAGTTGCAACAGCGGCTCGCCACCGGTGCAGACCACCAGCCGATTCTGTTCACCGCCCTGCCACTGGTCGGCGACGGCCTGGGCCAGGGCTGCTGGGGTGGAGAAACGACCGCCACCAGGGCCATCCATGCCCACAAAGTCTGTGTCGCAGAAGGTGCAGACGGCTGTGGCGCGGTCCTGCTCTCGACCGGACCACAGGTTGCAGCCAGCAAAGCGGCAGAACACCGCAGGGCGACCCGCCTGCCCCCCCTCCCCCTGTAGGGTCAGGAAGATTTCCTTGACCGAATAGCTCATGGGGCCAGCTCGGGGCGACCGGCCGCGACCCATTCGTTCCAGCCCCGGACCCGCAGGTCACAGGCCGGGCACTCGCCGCAGCCATGGCCCCAGGCGTGGAGCGCCCCACGCTCGCCCCGGTAGCAGGTGTGGCTGTCGGCGACGATCAAGGCCACCAGGGCCTCGCCCCCTAGCGTCTTGGCCAGCCCCCAGGTTTCCGCCTTGGTCAGGGTCATCAGCGGGGTTTCGATCACAAAGTCCTGGGCCATCCCCATGTTCAGGGCCGTCTCCAGGGCATCCAGCGTGTCGCGGCGACAATCGGGATAGCCGGAGAAGTCGGTCTCGCACATGCCTCCCACCAGGGCCTGCGCGCCCCGGCGGTCGGCCAGGGCCGCAGCATAGGTCAGGAACACCAGATTGCGCCCGGGCACAAAAGTATTGGGCAGCCCCTTGTCGGTCATCTCAAAGGCCCGCTCGGTGGTCATGGCGCTCTCGCCCACAGCTCCAAACCCAGTGAGGTCCAGGACGTGGTCGGGACCAAGCTTGGTCGCCCAGCGGGGGAACTGCGCAATGAGGCCGGTCCGCACCACCTGTCGCTGGGCCATCTCCACCCCGTGGCGTTGGCCATAGTCAAAGCCGACGGTCTCCACCTGGTCATAGTGTTCCAGAGCCCAGGCCAGACAGACACTGGAGTCCTGGCCACCGGAGAACAGCACAAGGGCGCGGGAAACGGAGCTCATGGCCCCATATGCGGCAGGCACGGCCAAATCGGAAGGGGCGGGGTGCCGGCGGGCGAACGGCACCTTGCCCCCTTACCCAGATGCTCCACCTCTGGGGGAGCTGGCGCGTAGCGCCTGAGGGGGACTTTGACCCTTGTTTGGGGGAAGCAGGTGTCGCCTACGGCGATCCCCCTCCGAGCCGCCACTTCGCGACGGCCCACCTCCCCCACATCGGCCTGCGGCCTGGGGGAGGACCCTGCAAACCAGAGTCGCAGTCCCAAACCATGCCCCAAGGGAACCCATTCGCCGCCTGGGCGAGCGCCAATTCGCCTGCGCCTTGCGTGATGTGCTTAACGGTCGGATGGGACAGGGCATTTGGGCAACATGGTGTCGAAAAGATGGTAAGTTATCATCGTTCACTTATCGCTATGCGTTGACAGACTCCGGCGCACCGCGTGAACGTCTCCTTTGCTGGGGCAAACGCCGCGTGTTCCCGGCCCAAAACCACGCGCGGTGGATATCGACTGACCGGACCGACTTAGAAAGTTCGGCGGTCCCTGGGAGGATTAAAAAGAATGTCTAACACCAATCATTATCGCAGCCTGTTGGCCGCCGGTGCCTCTGCACTGGCCCTGGCCTCCATCGCCGCCCCGGCCTTTGCGCAGACCACGATCGAGGAATTGGTCGTTACCGCTGAAAAGCGCGAGCAGAGCCTCCAGGACGTCCCGGTCGCCATCTCGGCCTTCACCAGCAAGCAGCGCGACCTGGTGGGGATCAACACCGTCCAGGACCTGACCAACTTCACCCCCGGATTCGTCTATTCGTCCGAGAATGACCGCGCCAGCATGCGCGGCGTCGGCCGTCTGTCGAACATTCACTCCGTCGACGGCGCCATCGCCATCTATATTGACGGCCTGTTCTCCACCTCCACGGTCTTTGCCGGCGCACCGCCGCTGATGGTTGACCGGGTCGAAGTGCTGCGGGGCCCCCAGGGCACCCTCTATGGCCGCAACGCCATCGGCGGCACCGTCAACATCATCTCGCGTCGTCCGACCACCGAGCCCTATGCCGAAGTCCGCGCCGTGGTTGAAAACTATGGCGTCACCAACTTCCAGGGCGCGATCTCCGGCCCCATCACCGACAATCTCCAGTACCGTCTGTCGGGCTACAAGCTCGACCAGACCAAGGGCTACTACGAGAACGTCAATGCCAACATGCCGACAGAAGGTTCGGTCCGCGACGAATATGCCATCGAGGGCCAACTGACCGGCCAACTCGGCGACAACGCGGACTTCTTCGTGAAGTACGGCGTGCTGAAGTGGGACAACCGTGGTGGCCCCGGCGCGCGCTCGGGCTATCTGGCGGGCTCCTATGAAACGGGTCGCTTGGACCCGAACTTCTCAGTGATCTACAACCCGGTCCACGGCTATAGCCCGGAAACCGGTGTGAACGGCATCGTCCCCGGCAGCCTGCAGCAGTTCAATGGTGGCACGACGAAGATCAACCCGGCCATTGCTGACCCGCACAAGATCAACACCAGCACCCCGATCTTCGTGGGTCTGACCGACGTTCACCTGTTGACGGCGAACTTCAACTATCACTTCCCGACCTTCGACGTGAAGTACATCGGCGGCTACCAGAACTACGCCTACAACACCACGGGCGACCTGGATAACTCCAACGTCAAGTCCTATCAGATTCCCCTGGCACCGGGCTCGATCTGCGGCACCGTCGGCTTCCTGTTTAGCGTCGGTCTCTCGCCCACCAACTGCGGCCCCCTCACCGTGGATGCGACGGCGACCTACCACTACTTCGAAAAGCCGAAGTACTGGAGCAACGAAATCAACATCGCCTCCACCACCGATTCGCCCCTGCAGTGGATCCTGGGCCTCTATCAGTTCCATGAAAGCTATCAGGCCACCAACACCCTGAACGGCTTTAGCAGTCAGCCTCAGATGAAGACGCCAGTTCTCGGCGCGGCCCCGAACCCGACCGGTGCCTTCTCGATCTCCGAGTATGACCTCGTGACCGAGAGCAAGGCCATCTTCGGCCAGGTGGACTGGCAGGCCACCGACACCCTGAAGTTCACCGCCGGGGTTCGCTACACCAAGGACGAAAAGTACGGCGTCGAAAACCGCCGCGTGGTCTGCTTCTCCGACGTCTGCTTCCCGGGCCTCTACCCGGCTCTGGGCCTGGGCGGCTTTGGCCCCGGCACTGCAGCCAACTGGGGTAGCCTGCTGGGCAACATCAATGCCGTGGCAACCCTCGCCGGTCCTCTGGGCATTCCAGGCCTGGCCGGTCTGGCCGGCCTCGGCAACGGTGCCTTCGACCTGACCACGGCTCTGGCCCCCACCACCACCGCAGCCGGTGCCAAGGGTGTCACCGATCCGGTCGTCGCCACCGCGACCCCGGGCGTGTTCCGTCAGTATACGATCGCCAGCAACGGCAACATGGTCCGCCACCTCGGCGGTGAATCCGACGCGGTCACCGGTACGCTGGGTATTCAGTGGGAACCCTCCAGCGACACCATGGCCTATGCCCGCTATGCCCGTGGCTATAAGGCCTTCGGCCTTCCGGCCGGTGGTGGCCTGGTGACCCCCTATGTGGAGCCCGAGTTCGTGGACTCCGTGGAAGTCGGCTTGAAGATGAACTTCGGTTCGACCCTTCAACTGAACGGCGCTGTCTATACCTACAAGTACAGCGACCTGCAGGCCCCGATGACCGTGCGGATCGGTCCGACCAATGTCGGCACCTTCGTCAACGTTCCGGAATCCCGCTCGCAGGGCATCGAACTGGACGGCATCTGGCAGGCCACGGATAACTTCCGCCTGATCGGTTCCTACTCGTTCAATGACACCGAGATCACCGAGAGCGGCCTCTACATCGACGTCAACGACAACATCAACACCGGTCCCATCAGCGTGAAGGGCAACAAGTTGCCCCAGGCGCCGCGGAACAAGTTTGCCCTGAACGCCAGCTACGCCTTCCAGATGGAAGCCGGCACCCTGACGCTCGGTGGCACCTATGTCTGGCGCGATGAGGCCTATGCCAACATCTTCTCCAGGGAGTACAACAAGGCTCCGTCGTGGGATCAAATCGATCTCCGCGCCAACTGGAACGCCGCCAGTGGCAAGTATGCCATCATCGGCTACGTGAAGAATGTGGCAGACAGTGAAGGCTACGACGCCGCCGTGGGCGCCTCGAACCGCAACCGCAACCTGGCAGTGCCGAGCGACAACTTCAATAACGGTGCTCTGAACCTCGGCATCACCCCGCCGCGGACCTACGGCATCGAACTGCAGTACAAGTTCTTCTAAGACCCAGGCCTTAGAACGACTGACCTCTTAGAGGGGCGCGTCCAACCCGGACGCGCCCCTTTTTCTTTGCGTGCGAACTCGAACCACAGATGCTCCCCTCCTGGGGGAGCTGTCAGCGAAGCTGACTGAGGGGGACTTTGAATCTTGTTTGAGGAGGAAGGTGTCGCCCACGGCGATCCCCCTCCGACCCGCACTGTCGTGCGGTCCACCTCCCCCACATCGGCCTGCGGCCTGGGGGAGGATCTGGGAAATCAGATGCGCCCCAACTTCCCCTGAACGTCATCGTCAGGCCTCGTCCCGACGATCCATGATCTCCGTGATTGGGGAAAGGTGCGGCGGCATCGGTGTTGATCCTTGCGGCACCTCGGAGGTCATGGG
>JANPAO010000160.1:0-8344 GCA_031429955.1 Phenylobacterium sp.
GCAGTTCGTAGGTAACTTGGGTCATGGTCAGGTCCCTTGAGTGGGTGAAACCACGACTCAGGGAGACACCAGTAACGCGCCGGAACTCCACGCACGAAGGCGCGGCGGCTCGTCAAAGGTGGTTCTCATAACCGGACTCTAACCGTCGGCCCCGGGATCAAACCGGTGTCTGCTGTCCCTGGGAGGCTTGAAGGCCCGCCAGGCGCCCGCGGGCTCGTCCGACGTGGCCTCCAAGGAGGTTGGTCGGCATTACCGCCGGTGGGGAATTTCACCCCGCCCTGAGAACGCGTCCGCCGGAATAGCCCGGCGATGACACCAGCTTAGACCCAAAGATCGAATTCAAACAAGTGTATTAGACTTTTTGCGTTGCGGTGTTTTGGGCGTTCCTGTTGGGTCGCCTCGGGTGCGTCGCCGCCGCCTTACCCCGTCGCCGGTCGGTCCAGCGGATGCGCGGGCCCTTCTCCCTAGGACACTGTGAGTACCCATGTTTGAACGGCTGATCGCCTACCAAGCCCAGCTCCAGCCCGATGGCCTGGCCATCGCCTCGGCCTGGGACCAATTCACCTATCGGCAGATGGCCAATGATATCCGCCGCTGCGCAGCATGGGTGGCCGACCTGAACCTGCCCTGGGGCTCGCGGGCTCTGCTGGCCGTGCCCCATCCCTATCTGCATTGGGTGCTGACCTTCGGTCTGGAGACGGCGGGCGTCATCACCGCCAGCAACTCCCAGCAGGCCGTGGGTGACGACATCGGCTTGATCGGGGCCCATGTGCTGTTTGCCCGCGACATCCCCGACAAGACCCTGGGCCTCCCGGCGCATCGGATCGATCAGGCCTGGCTGGACGGGTTGCAGTCCTATTCCCCCATCTGGGCCGGCGATCGGCCGCGACGCGGCGAAGACGGTTTCCGCATTATAACCACCTCGGGCACCACGGGGGACGTCAAGAAGATCCTGCTGACCCGGGCGATGATGGACCGTCGGGTGGCCGAGACCGCAGTCACCGAGATGATTGCCACGGCCCACAAGCCGCGCGGGATTTGCGAAATCGGCGTGGCTTCGCTGGCGGGGATCCAGGTGGCGCTCCTTTGCTGGACCCGGGGCGGGACCGTGTGCCGCCACGATGCGCGGGGAAGTTGGGCCAAGACCTTGAAGGACTTGGCCATCGATTTCATGGTGACCTCGCCCTATCATCTGCAAGTCTTGTTGCGGGACTTGCCGGAGGACTTCGCCCCCGACCCCGACCTTATCGTCGGCATTGGGGGAGGGTCGCTGTCAAAGCCGCTGGCGCTGGAATGTCGACGCAGGCTGTCGCCAAACATCGTCATTACCTATGGGGCGACGGAGACCGGAGGCGTCACTGTGGGCCACATCGATAGCCTGGAGGGTGCCGAGGATTCGGCGGGCTTTCTCAATCCATGGGCAACGGCGCAGGTGCTGGACGATCAGGGGATGGTCCTGCCGCCCGGTGAGATTGGCGAACTGCGCATCGGCGGCGATCAGGTGGTTTCGGGCTATCTGGATGACCCGGTCGGGACCACAGCCTACTTCAAGGATGGCTGGTTCTATCCAAGGGACCTTGCCATGCTGACCTCGGAGGGGCGCTTGACCGTGCTGGGGCGGGTGGACGACCTGATAAACATCGGCGGAACCAAGTTTGTGGCCTCGCGATTGGAGACCAGGGTGCTGAAGATCCCCGGTGTGCTAGACGCGGCGGCGTTCGCTGCCCCCGATGAGCAAGGGCTGGACGCGCCGCACGTGGCCTATGTCTGTGAGGCCGGCTTTGATCGCGCGGGCCTGGAGGCGGTCTTCACCGATATTCTGGAGCGACCGCCGCGGCTGCTGAAACTAGACACGATCCCTCGCAACCCGATGGGCAAGATCCAACGCAATGTGCTGCGTGACCTGGTGATCGAGGGATGAGTGACGCGGAGGAGGGCGGCTTCGACGTCGATGACTGGCAGCGGCTGACGCCCTTCCTTGGCGCGGTGGCGACCCTGGAGGATGTCCAGGCCAGGCGGGCGATCTTTGCCCTGGCTGACACGGAAAGCCCTGCGGTTCTGGTGATGGACCTGCCGCAGCCCCTTATCTGGTGGAGCGACGAAGGAGAGCAGGCCGCCGTCGCGGTCCAGGCCGAGACCCACGATACCGAGGATGGCGAGACCATGGAGGTGCTGGGCCTGATCTTCCCCGATGGCGCCGGAGGCGTGGCGCTTATGGATGACGTCGATCTGGTGGATGACACCGACCCGATGTGGCGCAAGCTGGTGGCCGAGGCCATCGGCGAGGAGGAGGGCGACTAGACGACCTCCGAGGACATGCCCGCGCCTAGGCCCGCTTGTTGAGCGTGATGCTGGTGGCGGAGCCGGGGGCGGAGGGGGATGCCTTGGGGCCATAGCCCGCGCCGGTGTTGCGTTGGGCGGCGACTTCGTTGGCGATGGTGTGGACCAGGCCCTCGGTGATGGTGCGTGCGGCGTCGAGGGCGCGGCCCTGGCGGGCCAGCACGCTGTCAAAGGCTTCGGTGGCCTGGATCAGCCGGGTGCGCTGGGCCAGGGGGGCGGCTGAGACCATCGACGGGTCAGCCCGCACCCGGGCCGACTCATGGCGATAGATGTTGGCCAGCCGCGAGGTTTCCTCGATCAGGGCCATGGCCTCCTTGGGCCGGTGCTGTTCAAAGGCCAGGGCCTCCTGGGCCACCAGTTCGGTGAGGCGCTCGGTGAGGATCACCAGTTGTTCCACGCGATCGGCGGCGTCCATGGCAGATAGGGCCATCGTGATTTCCTAACTCAGACCTTGAAGCTTCAACATTTCTTTAGCGACATCGTCGGAGATCCCGACGCCGCCAGACTTCACCACCTGCTTGGCCATGGACTCAGTCATGAAGGACTTGAACATCTCCTCCCCATGACCGCCGCCGAAGGGCTCGGAGGTGTTCACGTCTTTCATCATTGCCCCCAGCATGACGTTGAGGAACGAGGCCTCGAAATCCTGGGCGGTCTTGGCGATCTGACCGCGTTTGGCCAGTTCAGCCGCGCTGATGGCCGTGGGGGGCGGAGCCAGATTGACGGTGGCGGCGGCGATGTCGGCCATCACATGACCTCGATGTCGGCCTGGAGGGCACCGGCCGCCTTGATGGCCTGAAGGATCGAGATCATGTCTCGCGGCG
The DNA here is from genome assembly GCA_031429955.1 of Phenylobacterium sp. Taxonomy (GTDB): domain Bacteria; phylum Pseudomonadota; class Alphaproteobacteria; order Caulobacterales; family Caulobacteraceae; genus Phenylobacterium. Next base: position 3,165 of record JANPAO010000160.1, read on the forward strand.
TGACCCCCAGGGCATTGAGGCCCGAAACCAGGGTGGCGAGGGAGGCCCCTTCCTTCAGGGTGATCAGCTTCTTGCCCTTTTCCTCTTCAACCGAGACCGTCGACTGGGGCACCGTGGTGGTGACACCGCGGCTGAAGGGCGCGGGCTGACTGACCGCAGGGCTCTCCTGGACGCTGATGGTCAGGTTGCCCTGGGCGATGGCGACGGTGGAGATGCGGACGTTCTCGCCCATCACCACCACACCGGCCACCTCGTCGATCACCACCTTGGCGGCGTCGTCGGGTTGAACCGTGAGGTTTTCGATCTGGGAAATGAACCCCACCATATTGGTGCCGGGGGCCGGCTGGATCGTGACGATGGTGGGATTGTCGGCCCGCGCACAGCCGGGGAACTTGGCATTGATGACGTCGGCGATCCGGCGCGCGGTGGTGAAGTCGGGATTGCGCAGGGTCATGCGCAGCTGGCTCATACTGGCCAGCTGGAAGCCAATCTCCCGCTCGACGATGGCACCCGAGGCAATTCGGCCCGCCGTGGGCACGCCCTTGGAGACCGAAGAACCCGACGCTCCGCCGGCCGACACCGAGCCGGTCTGCACCGTGCCTTGGCCGACGGCATAGGCCTGGCCGTCGGCGCCGAGGAGTGGGGTCACCAATAGGGTGCCGCCCTGCAGGCTCTTGGCGTCGCCCAGGGCTGAGACACTGGCATCGATGGGGGAGCCAGTGGCGACAAAGGCTGGCAGCTTGGCCGTGACCATGACGGCGGCCACATTCTTGGTGTTGAGGTTGGCGTCGCGGGTATTGACCCCCAGACGCTCCAGCATGGCCTCCAGGCTCTGCTTGGTGAAGGGGGCATTGCGCAGACTGTCGCCGGTGCCGTTCAGGCCCACCACCAGGCCATAGCCCACCAGCATGTTTTCACGCACGCCTTCGAACTCGACGATGTCCTTGATCCGCGAGCGGGCAAGGGCTGGCCCCGACACCAGGGCCGCGGCCAGCAGAGCAGCGGTGAACAGACCAAACGCGCGACGCATGAAACCCCGGGGACCCACAGACCCTGTCCAGCCCATCTCAGTGCGAGAGACATGCCAGCGCCTGGCCGAAAATTCGTGAGCTTTTACAACGGTGAGGCTGGGCGGTGGCCACAAGGCTCGCGCCCTGGCGGCAGAATTTGCCCGGCATTAACCATACCCTAAGCATGCCGGGTCGAAGACTTGGGTGGCAATAGAAGTCAGGCGTTCGACTCACCCATGAAGGTCAACGGTACAATCGGCGTCGGGGCTGCCAACGGGACTGGAAAGCCCCGTGTAGCCAGTGACGGCCAGGGCTTCCGGCTGCCGTCGGTAGAGGCGGCCGCCGGCCCAGCTCGGGTGTCGCAGACCTCGGGGCTCTCAGGGATCATGAACGTCGATGCCATCCTGGCGTTGCAGGAGATGGGTGGACCTCTGGAGCGCCGCCGCCGGGCGGTGCGCCGTGCGGGGCGCATTCTTGATGTGCTGGACGACGTGAAGGTCAGCCTGCTCACCGGCGAGATGTCGGCCGATCAGCTTGATCGCCTGCGCATCGCCATCCGCGATGAGCGGGAGTCCACCGAGGATAGCCGCCTGGAAGGGGTTCTTGACGAGATTGAAACCCGAGCTGCGGTAGAACTGGCCAAGTTGGAGTGTGCGAAACGCGCCGCCTAAATCGCCCGCACCGCGCGAGCCATGTTGTAAGGCGAATTCGTTTTGATATAAGCGGCCCGCGTGTCTAAGGGGCGGTACTCTAGGGGGCGTGAGGCGCATATGACCACAGCCGCAGTGATGGCTGCAAAGCCGGGCTATCAACCTTCCGAGGATGAGCCCTTCATGAACGAGCGTCAGCTTGAGTATTTCAAGAAGAAGCTCAATGCGTGGAAAGAGGACATTCTGCGGGAATCCCGCGAGACCCTCGTCCATTTACAAAGCGAAACAGAGAATCACCCCGATCTCGCCGACCGTGCGACCTCGGAGACCGATCGGGCGCTGGAACTTCGCACCCGGGACCGCCAGCGTAAGTTGATCTCCAAGATTGACGAAGCTCTGCGCCGCATCGCCGATGGCTCCTATGGCTATTGCGAGGACACCGGCGAGCCCATCGGCATTGCCCGGCTGGACGCCCGTCCCACCGCGACCCTCAGCCTTGAGGCGCAGGAGCGGCACGAGCGGCGGGAACGTGTTCACCGGGACGACTGATCGCGGCTGACTTTACCAGACCTTGGTCTGCTTCTTCGGTGGCGAGGGACGCGCGGCACCGCTACATGACGGTGCATGACCCATCGTCTTGTCATCGCCGCCATCCAGGCCAATCCCACGGTTGGTGCCATCGCTGCCAATGAGGCGCTGGCCCGCGAGCGCCTGGCACAGGCCCATGCGGCGGGTGCCGACATCGCCCTGTTCTCCGAACTGTTTCTCACCGGCTATCCCCCGGAAGACCTGGCCCTGAAGCCAGCCCTCTGGGCGGCTGGGAAGGCGGCGGTCGAGCGACTGGCCCTGTCCACCAAAGACAGTTGCGCAGCCCTGGTGGGCTTGATCTGGCCGGCCGATCACCGGGGCGGCAAGCCGCGCAACGCCCTGGCCTTCCTGGCGGAGGGCGAGATCAAGGGCGTGGCCTTCAAATGCGACCTACCCAACTACGGGGTGTTTGACGAGAAGCGGGTCTTCGAGGCCGGAACCGCACCGAGCGTGTTTGAGTGGAAGGGCGTCAAGTTCGGGGTTCCGATCTGCGAAGACATCTGGGCGCCGGCCGTCTGCGCCGAGCTGAAGGCGCGGGGCGCCGAGATACTGCTGGTGCCCAACGGCTCGCCGTTCCGCCGGCTGGCAGAGGCTGAGCGCATGGACGTGGCCATGGCGCGCGTGGCCGAGACGGGCCTGCCGATGGTCTATGTCAATGAAGTGGGCGGCCAGGACGAACTGGTGTTCGACGGTGGCTCCTTTGCCCTGTCCGCACGGGGACAGGTGGTGATGCGCCTGCCGATGTTTGAGGAACACCTGGCCATCTGCGCCTGGGAAAGGGCTGATGACGGGGTCTGGGTCTGTGTCGAAGCCCCGATGCTGGGTTGGGTGACCGGACCCGAGGAGGTCTATCGGGCCATGGTGCTTGGCTTGAGAGATTACGTGAATAAATCTGGGTTCCCAGGTGTTTTACTTGGACTTTCTGGCGGTGTGGACTCAGCTATCGTGGCCGTGGTGGCCGCCGATGCCCTGGGGCCGGAGCGGGTGCGGTGCTTCATGCTGCCCTCGCGCTACACCAGCCAGGACAGCCTGGATGATGCGGCCGGCTGCGCTCAGCGGCTTGGCGTGCAACTGGATGAGATTGCGATTTCCCCGGCCGTTGATGCCTTTGCCCAGATGCTGACGCCCCACTACGGAAACCGCGCCGCCGACCTGACCGAGGAAAACATCCAGGCCAGGACCCGTGGCCTGGCCCTGATGGCGCTTTCTAACAAGCTGGGCTCTATGCTGCTGACCACCGGCAACAAGAGCGAGATGGCGGTGGGCTATGCCACCCTGTACGGCGACATGTGCGGTGGCTTCAACGTCCTGAAGGACGTCTACAAGACCGAGGTCTATGCGGTCTGTGAGTGGCGCAATTCCCACGACCCGTTTGGCGTGGCGGTCTCACCGATCCCCGAGCGGATCCTGACCAAGGCTCCGTCTGCCGAGCTGCGTCCAGATCAGAAGGATCAGGACAGTCTGCCCGAGTATGCTGAGCTGGATGCCATCCTGCACGGACTGGTGGAGGAAGAAGCCACCCTTGACGAGATCGTCGCCCGAGGCCACGCCCCGGCCACGGTTGAGCGTGTCCAGCGGCTGCTCTACAACTCCGAATACAAGCGGCGTCAGGCGGCGCCGGGGGTGAAGATCGGGGCGAGGGCCTTTGGGCGTGACCGGCGATACCCCATCGTCAACGGGTTCCGGGATGTGGTGAGTTCCTAGGGGGCGCGCAGCCATGACTGAGCTGACGGTCGGGGCGGGATATGCTCGAGGTTTGCGGGATTTCGCTCTGGCCCGTGGTGCCGATCGCCGGGCCCTGGATCTGGGCTTCGGTGGCGATACCGGCGACCTGAGCGACCCCGACTCCCGCATTCCCTTTTCCCGCTACGTCGCCCTGATGAGGACCGCCAAGGCCTTGACGGGCGACCCGGCACTGGCCCTGCACTATGGGGAAGGGGTTGATGTCACCGAGGTGTCGATCGTCGGTCTCATCGGACAGGCCTCGGCGTCGATGATGGAGGCCTTCGCCCAGTTAAACCGCTACGTGTCCCTGATCATCGAGACCGAGAACCAGGACGGGGGCGACCGCTTTCAGCTCGTCCGCGATCACCAGGGACTCTGGCTGGTGGATATGCGTCGCGACGCCAATGCCTTCATTGAACTGACCGAGACCGCCTTCGCGCAGTTGGTGAGCGCGACCCGGGGATCTCGGGACACGCCCCTGCTGCGGTCGGTGCACGTCACCCACCCCGAACCTGGGTATGGGGCGGAGTATGAGCGGATTTTCCGGGCACCCGTGCACTGGGAGAGCGAGCGAAATGCTCTGCAAATCCATGAAGCCTGGCTACGACTGCCGGTGTCGATCCTACCGCGCTATGCCTTTGGCATCCTGACCGAGCGGGCCGAGACCATGCTCAAGTCCCTGGAGCAGTCCAAGTCTGTGCGGGGTCGGGTGGAGAGCCTGCTGCTGACCCGGCTGCACACCGGCAAGGTGGGGATGGACGGGATCGCCGATCATCTGGGGATCAGTCGCCAGACCCTGTTTCGCAAACTGAAGGCTGAGGGGGTGAGCTTTGAGCGGGTGCTGGACCAACTGCGCCATCGACTGGCGCTCTCCTATCTGGCGGGAAACAAGGTCTCGGTGAACGAGACCGCCTATCTGGTGGGCTTCTCCGATCCGGCTACCTTCTCGCGGGCCTTCAAACGTTGGACGGGGGTCAGTCCGGTGAAAGTGCGTGTGGCGGGCGGCGCGTTCATCGCCGGGACAGGATCCACCAGCTACCCTGTACCTAGCCACCAGGATTGAGGGACTGACCATGCAGCTAGGTTTGATCGCACGCGGACTGGCCTGCGCCTCCCTGCTGATGTTGGCCGGTTGCGCGACCACGGTGGATATCAGTGCCCGGTTCCCCGCCCGCTATTCGGAAGCCAGCGAGATCCGCCGCATCGC
>JANPAO010000161.1:0-2045 GCA_031429955.1 Phenylobacterium sp.
CGGCGTGGCCGTTGAGCAGCATGCTCAGCGCCTGACGGGTGACCCCCAGGTGGCCGGCGGCCTGGGTGACGCTCAGTCCATGGGGTTCAATGATCTCGGTGCGGAGCCACTGGCCGGGGTGCACGATGATCGATGGGTGCAGGCTGATAGGCATCAGTGATAGTCCTCCAGGTCCATATCCTCGACTTGACCTTCATCGTTGATGCGGAACGTCATTCGATAGTTTTTGGTGACGGTCAGCGACCATGTGCCGGCCCGATCGCCCACCAATTGATGAGCGCCATAGTTCGGCGGGACCTTCAGTTCCTCCGCCGTGCTGATGGCGCTCAGGAAAAAGAGCATTTTGCGCAAGCGATCCAGCAGATTGCCGGGCAGGCCCTTAGGCTTGCCTGTTTCGGCGAAATTGCGGAGGGCCTTGTGTTTGATGCTCTCGATTTCCACAGGCGCAATCTAGAAATCAAGCGCAATCTGTCAAGCGACACTTGACGCAGCGCCGGCCGTTGAATTAGGCGAGCATTGCCACCATTGGCCTGGCTCGATTGGATAGGTGTTCGCCCCTTCGCGCGATCCGCCCAAACACTTGGAGAGAGCCCTCTCATGACCCGCCATCTCGGCTCGTGCCATTGTGGTGCGGTGACCTTTGCCATCGAGGCCGAGATCGACCACGTCACCGCCTGTGACTGCTCGCTCTGTGTGAAGAAGAATGCGCGGATGGTGCGGGTGGGGCGGGGTGACCTGACGGTTCTGTCGGGGCAGGACCAGCTGGCCACCTATGTGTGGAATACCCATCAGGCGCAGCGCCATTTCTGCAGGGTCTGCGGGATCTATGTCTTTCACCGCAAGCGAGTTTCGCCCGACCTCTATGAGGTCAATGCCTACTGCCTGGACGGCCTTGACCCTCAGGCCCTGCCGGTGCGGGCCAGTTCGGGACGGGACATGTCGGTGAAGGCGGAGGGTGCCCGGGCGGTTTGGCCGGGGCCGAGGTCGGGGTAGGTCGGGTTTGGGCCGTGGCGATGCATGAGAGTCATTGGGTCTCGGGACGAAGCTTGGGCTCGAACGGATGCTTCACCTTTGGGGGAGCTGGCGGCGAAGCCGCCTGAGGGGGACTTTGACACTTGTTTGGGGCCGCCGGTGTCGCCTACGGCGATCCCCCTCCGAGCCACTGCTTCGCAGCGGCCCACCTCCCCCACATCGCGCTTCGCGCTGGGGGAGGATCTGGTCGTGCGTTTCCCGCTCGAGAGGCCGATCCGGGGGCCGGGGTTGCGGGGTTGACGTGTCAGGCGTAAGGCGCGGGCATGCTTGATGACCTGAAGGCGAACAATCGGGCCTGGGCGGCGCGCAAGGTGGCGGCCGATCCGGGGTTCTTTGAGCGGCTGAAGGGTCAGCAGGCGCCGGACTATCTGTGGATCGGTTGTTCTGACAGCCGGGTTCCGGCCAATGAGATCGTCGATCTCGATCCCGGCGAACTGTTTGTGCACCGCAATGTGGCCAACCTGGCCCCGCCGCAGGACGCCAACTATCTGTCTGTGCTGCAGTTTGCGATCGACGTGCTGAAGGTCAAGCACATCATGGTGGTGGGCCACTATGGCTGTGGCGGGGTGGCCGCGGCGGTGGACGGCAAGCGGCGGGGGCTGGTGGATCACTGGCTGCATCCGGTGCGCGAGGTGCATGAGACCCATCGCTGTGAATTGGAGGCCCTGGACAGCCAGGGTGCGCGGCTGGACCGGCTGTGCGAGCTGAACGTCATCCGCCAGGTGCAGAACGTGGCCTCCGACGTGTTTGTGCAGGACGCCTGGGCGCGGGGCCAGGCGGTGAGCGTTCACGGGCTGGTCTATTCCCTGGAGAACGGGTTGCTGAAGGACCTGGAGGTCTCGGTGACCGAGCCGCGCGGGGGCTGATCGCGGTACGGCTGGTATAGCTAGATGCTCCACCCCTGGGGGAGCTGGCGGCCCAGAGGGCCGTCTGAGGGGGACTTTGACTCTCGTTTCGGGTGCTGAAGGTGTCAACTACGTTGATCCCCCTCCGTCGCGGACCTGCGGTGCACG
>JANPAO010000162.1:0-3966 GCA_031429955.1 Phenylobacterium sp.
GTCGGCCGCCCGGCCTCGGCCTCCACCGCGGCCGGCCAGATGAGCCGCCACCTGCGGGAATTGCAGACCTTCCTCGCCGAAGCCTTCGCCTAAGCGCCGCCCGAACGACACGTCAGACCCAAGAAAGACCCACCCATGGCCAATATCATGACGCCCACGCTCGGCGAATCGGTCACCGAAGCCACCGTGGCGCGCTGGGCCAAGAAGCCAGGGGACGCCGTCCGCAAGGACGAGATCCTGGTGGAGCTGGAGACCGACAAGGTCAGCCTTGAGGTGGCCGCCCCCGCCGACGGCGTGCTGGACTCCATCAGCGCCCCGGAGGGTGCGACGGTGGAACCCGGTGCTGTCCTGGGCCATGTCACCGAGGGGGCCACCGCAGCGGCCCCTAAAGCCGCGCCCAAGGCCGAGGCTCCCAAGGTTGAAGCCGCCGCTGCCCCTGCACCAGTCGCCGCCGCGCCAAAGGCCGTCGCCGCGCCGCTCGCCCCCTCCGCCCAGCGCATCGTCGCCGAGAACAGTCTCGACTCCGCCGCCATCGCCGGGACAGGTAAGGCCGGGCGCGTCACCAAGGGCGATGCCCTGGCTGCCCTGGAGGCCCGCGCCACCACCCCCGCCGCACCCGCAGCCCCGGTTGCCCCACGCGAGATCCACGCCCGTGAGGAACGGGTCCGCATGACCCGCCTGCGCCAGACCATCGCAAGGCGCCTGAAGGAGGCCCAGAACGCTGCGGCCATGCTGACGACCTTCAACGAGGTCGACATGACCAACGTCATGGCCCTGCGCGGTCGCTACAAGGACGTGTTCGAGAAGACCCACGGGGTGAAGCTGGGCTTTATGAGCTTCTTCGTGGCCGCCGTGGTCCATGCGCTGAAGCAGGTGCCGGAGGTCAATGCCGAGATCGAAGGCCAGGATATCATCTACAAGAACCACTACGACATCGGTGTCGCCGTCGGCACCGAGCGCGGCCTGGTGGTTCCTGTGGTCCGCGACGCCGACGCCCTCAGCCTGGCCGGCGTGGAGAAGGCTATCGGCGCCCTGGGCAAGAAAGCCCGCGACGGGGCGCTCGCCATGGATGACCTGCAGGGTGGCACCTTCACCATCTCCAATGGCGGGGTCTATGGCTCGCTGATGTCGACCCCGATCCTCAATGCCCCACAGTCAGGCATACTGGGCATGCACAAGATCCAGGACCGCCCCATGGCCATTGGCGGCCAGGTGGTGATCCGTCCCATGATGTACCTGGCGCTGAGCTACGACCACCGGGTGGTGGATGGCCAGGGTGCGGTGACCTTCTTGGTCCACGTCAAGGACGCCATCGAGGATCCCGAGCGCCTGTTGCTGGACATCTAGGTTCGATTGCGTTTCCCTGGCTGCGCTCGCATGGCGAGTGCTGTCGGAGGGGACACAGGTCATGGCCTTCTATCAGATCGCCGGCTTTCTGGACTTGAACGAGGCCCAGATCGCGGCGGCTGCCCTGCGCGCGTCCGGCATCACAGTCATCGTCCAGAACGAGAGGTTGGGTCAGGCCCTGTGGCACTACCAGTACGCCATGGGTGGTTTTCGACTCTGGGTTCCGGAAGAGGATGCTGCAGACGCCCGCGCCTTCATCCGCGATCGACGGTCTGAGCCCTCTGCCCTCAAGCCCACACCCCTATCTGAGGGGATACTCCGCAGCGCGCTGACGATATCGCTCTTCCTGTTTGGCATCTGTGCGCCGCTTCTGCCGCGTGGCCGCTTGATCGACGAACCGGCTGATTGAGCAGAAGGGCAGCCGCGCTGACCTCGAACCTGTGATCGACCCTCGCCTCCCACGCGAAGCTCCTATATCTGACCCTCAGGTTTCCAATCGGATCAAAGGCGCATGGCCCAGTACGACATCGTCATCATCGGGGGCGGTCCCGCCGGCTACAATGGGGCGATCCGCGCAGGCCAACTCGGCCTATCCGTGGCCCTGGTGGAAAAGAACCCAACGCTCGGGGGCACCTGCCTGAATGTGGGCTGCATGCCCTCCAAGGCCCTGCTGCACGCCTCGGAAATGTTCGAGGCCGCCACCAAGGACTTTGCCACCCTGGGGATCGAGGTGACCCCGACGCTGAACCTTCCGCAGATGATGAAGCAGAAGGCCGAGAGCGTCACCGCCCTGACCAAGGGCGTCGAGTTCCTGATGAAGAAGAACAAGGTCGACTGGATCAAGGGCCTGGGGCGCATCAGCGGCCCCGGCCGGGTCGAGGTCACCGGCGTAGATGGCTCGATCACGGTGCTGGAAACCAAGAATATCGTCATCGCCACCGGCTCGGAGCCCTCGGGCCTGCCGGGCGTAAAGGTCGATCAGAAGCGGATCGTGGATTCCACCGGCGCCCTGACCCTGTCCGAGGTGCCCAAGCACCTGATCGTCATCGGTGCCGGGATCATCGGCCTGGAACTGGGCTCAGTCTGGCGCCGACTGGGGGCCCAGGTCACCGTGGTGGAGTTCCTCGACCGCATCACGCCAGGCATGGACACCGAGACCGCCAAGACCTTCCAGCGGTCGCTCACCAAGCAGGGCATGGTCTTCAAGCTGGGGGCCAAGGTCACCGCCGCCAAGGCCGGCAAGTCTGACGTCAGCCTCACCGTCGAGCCGGTGGCCGGCGGCGCGCCCGAGACCCTCTCTGCTGACTATGTGCTGCTGGCCATCGGCCGCCGCGCCTTTACCGAAAACCTCGGCCTCGACAGCGTCGGCGTCGTTCCCGACAAGCGCGGGGTGATCGAAACCGACCACTTCAAAACCTCCGCCCCCGGGGTCTGGGCCATCGGTGACGCCATCCACGGCCCGATGCTGGCCCACAAGGCCGAGGAAGACGCCGTGGCCTGCGTCGAGACCATCGCCGGCAAGTACGCCCATGTGGACTACAATCTGGTGCCCAGCGTGGTCTATACCTTCCCGGAGGTGGCCTGGGTCGGCAAGACCGAGGAACAGCTTAAGGCCGATGGCGTGGCCTATAGGGCCGGCAAGTTCCCCTTCAGCGCCAACAGCCGCGCCAAGATCAATCATGAGACCGACGGCTTTGCCAAGATCCTGGCCGACGCCACCACCGACGAGATCCTCGGCGTCCACATCATCGGCCCTCAGGCCGGCGAGATGATCGGCGAATACTGTGTGGCCATGGCATTCCGCGCCGCCAGCGAGGATGTGGCCCGCACCGTCCACCCCCACCCCACCCGCTCCGAAGCGGGCCGCCAGGCGGCCATGGGGGTCGAAGGCTGGACCATGCAGGCCTGATGACCATCCGCCGGGCTCTGCCGGGCGAACTGCCGATCGCTGCGGCCATCTATCAGAAGGTCCTGCGGGAAACCTTCACCTGGCTGCCGGCCTGCCGCCACAACGCCCAGGCCTTCCTGCACGACGCGCGGCAGGAAGACGTCTATGTGGCCGTTGAGGATCACCAGATTGTCGGGACCGCCGCCCTGTTTACCGCTGACAGCTTCATCCATTCCCTCTACGTCGCCCAGCGCGGGCGAGGCATTGGCAAGGCCCTGCTGGACCACCTGGCCCGTGAGGCGCCGGGAGCCCTGTCGCTGAAATGCCAGATGGTCAATACCGGAGCGCGAGCCTTCTATGCCCGCGAGGGCTTTGTGGAATTGGACCAGGGGGACGACGGAACCCACTGGGTGCGGATGGCGCGGCCACAGCCCTTGATCCAGGCTTGAAAATCGGCCCCATGGACTTTTCGGAAGGAACCGCATGGAACTGATACTTGTCCGCCACGGTCTGCCGGTACGCAGCGCCGAAAGCTCTGATCCGCCCCTGCAGGACGAGGGCCACGTCCAGGCCCGCAAGGTGGCCGATTGGCTGGCGGGCGAGCGTTTCGATGCGGTCTTTTCCAGTCCCATGCAGCGCGCCATTGAGACAGCGGCCCCCCTCCTGGCGGCCAGCGGTCATGATCTGAAACACCACGAGGGCATCGCCGAGTTCGACCGCGACACCGGCTC
>JANPAO010000163.1:0-4348 GCA_031429955.1 Phenylobacterium sp.
TCTGGCCGCCACCATTGAGGCCCGCAAGGGAGCCAGCCCCGATAGTTCCTATACCGCCAAGCTGCTCTCCGAGGGCGTCGAGCGCGCCGCCAAGAAGCTGGGGGAAGAAGCCGTCGAGGTGGTGATCGCCGCCGTCCAAAAGGACCGTGACGGTCTGGCGTCGGAGAGTGCGGACCTGATGTACCACTTCCTGGTGGTCCTGGCCGCCGCCGGGGTCAGTCTCGATGATGTGGCGAGCTGGCTGGAAAGCCGCGAGGGCCGGTCAGGGCTCGAGGAGAAGGCCTGGCGGGGCAAGTCGACGACCTGAGGGTGGGGGATTGCCGCCCCTAAAACGGCCACCAACTCCAGAACCAGGCCACGATCCGGGCCCAGAGGCTGGCGTCTGCGCCCTTGGGCCGTTCCGGCACGAACCAGCTGGGGGCCGCCGGTGGGGCGCAGTTCATGCGCATGCCGACGCCCTTGAGATAGCCTCGGCGGATCTCGCCGGCGCGGATGGCAGCCTGGACCTTCTTGTCGTGCCGCGCCGCACCGGTGAGCTTGCGCACCCAACCCCGGAACGGCAGCAGGTTTGAGGTCTCACTGCGCACCTCGGAGATGCCCGCGTCTTTGATGGCCCCGCCGACCTTCTGGGCCCGGGTGCGGGTATCCGGCGCCGGGGCCTCGTCGAGGTCAGGACCCAGGGCGGCATCCAGCCGGCCGATTTCAGCGGCGATGGGTTCGCAGCGTCCCAAGCCCTTGACGTCATAGGGATCGGCGCGGGCTCGGGCCAGGACATCAGGGATGCCCTTCTGCTTCAGGTTCAGGTCCTCCAGGGGCGCCAGGGCGGCGTCGCGGAGACTGTCCTTGGCCTGCATCTCGCCACGGTCTGCCCCCTGGGCGGCACCGGCCAGGGACAAAAGAGTTACGGTCAGGAGCAAAGCGACGCGGGTCATGGTCTCAGCATAGTCGAGGCCAGGCCCTGGCGCTAACCTGTGACTCGATGTCAGCCCCAGACCTGCTCTCTGGTCGAACCCTGCCGGCCTTCCTGGCCCAGGCGAGCCCCCGCGACCGTGAGTGGCGTCGCGTGGCCCTGATGGTGGCCCTTGGACCCCTGGCCGCGATCGCCTTGAGCTTTGCGGTGATCCTGCTGCTGTTTGCTAGCGGGCACGCGCTGGGGATTCCCCTCAATGTGCTGGGGGGCGAGATGGCGGGTCTGCCGCGACTGATGCGCTCTGGCGTCTATATCCTGGAGGTGGGGCTGGGCCTTGCCGCAGCAGCCGCGGGTCTGTTGCTGGCAGGTGCTGTGATCTTCCGGCGGCGGTTGGGCAGCTGGGTGACCGCCGCGACGCGGTTCCGTTGGTCCCTGCTGGGCTGGGGGCTGGCGGCCGGCGGCCTGGCCCTGGTGGGCTTGAGCCTGGCCGCCCAGGTCTTTGCCGATGAGGGTGGGGTCGCGCCGATCTTTGACAGTGCCGAACCTGCCAGCCAGAGGCTGGTCTATGCCCTGACCAGCTTCTCAGGCTTCATGATCGCGGCCTGGGCCGAGGAGGTGGTGTTTCGGGGGTATCTGCTGCAGCAGATGAGCGCCTTCTCCCGCAGGCTTTGGCTGGTGCTGCTGGTCAATGGACTGGTCTTTGCCCTGTTCCACCTGGAGTTCGACCCTGGTGCCCTGGCGGCTCGAACCCTGCTGGGCATGGTCCTGGCCTGGTCAGCCCTGCGCCTGGGGGGCCTGGAGTTCGGGATCGGCGCCCATGCCGCTCAGAACCTGGGGATCGCCCTGTTTGGCGAGGTCCTGCTGCCCGACACGCCCCAGACGGTGATCGACGGGGGCGGCCTGGGGATGGAGGTTCTGCTGGCGGTGATCCTGATCGTCTGTGTCGAGGTGTTGTACCGCCGACGGGCCGGGCTCCAGGGGGACCCTATTTCAACAGCTTCTGACCCTCGGTCTGCACCCGCCCCTTAACCCGGTCGGCGATCAGGGCCAGAACATTGGGCAGGTTCACCGTCACCTGGACGGCGGCGGCCTCCACATCGAGATGGCCGGTGATGGTCTGGCCCATGGCCGCCACCGAAAAGCTCATCCGGTCTCCTTCCCAGGTCTTGGTGAGCGCCTTGGCAGCATCCCCAAACTGCTGGCCCGCGCGCTCCAGCCCATCTTCGATCCGCTGACGAGCAGCGGCGACACCGAGTTGGTGGGGGATGGCGATGGTTATCGGCTTGCTCATGGTGAGACCTCGTCTTGGGTTGCGCCGGCGGGGTGCCAAAAGGGGCCTGCGAAGCACCTGTCGCCTATTTAGGGGGCCCGGGCCTGTCTTACGAGCCGGCAACACCACCCCTTCGAAAGCAAAGACGCGGTTTTTCCTGGCGCAACGGCCCGGAGGCGGCGAACCTGGGTTCATGAACCTGACCACGCGAGTTCTCCTAGGCCTGGTGTCTGGCCTGTTTGGCGGTGCAGCCCTTGGCACCTTGGCGCCTGATCTCACCGCTCTGGCCATTGCGGTGGCCGAGCCGGTGGGCGGCCTCTGGCTCGACAGCTTGAGGATGACCATCATTCCCCTGGTCTTTGCCCTGTTGGTGACCGGCGTCGCTCAGATCGCCGAGACCGCCCGGGCGGGCGGGGCGGCGGCCCGAACCCTTGGCCTGTTTGCCCTGCTGCTGCTGTTCTCAGCGGCCTTTGCCGCCATCGCCACACCGGCTCTGCTGGCGGTCTGGCCCGCACCTGAGGCCGCCGCCCTGGCCCTGCGCACCGCCGCCCATGCGGCGGGCGGTGAGATCCCACCGACCCCCACCATCGAGGCCATGCTGAAGAGCTTTATCCCGGCCAATCCGATCCGGGTGGCGGCCGAGGGCGCGATGGCACCCCTGGTGGTCTTTGCCCTGGTATTCGGCCTGGCCGCCACCCGCATCTCCGCAGAGCATCGCGCGTCACTGTTGGGGTTCTTTGCGGCCGTAAAGGAAACCATGATGGTCCTGGTCCACTGGGTATTGTGGGCCGCCCCCTTGGGGGTTTTCGCCCTGGCCCTGGTGACAGGCGCGCGCACCGGGCTGGGGGCTGTGGGCCTGCTGGGCCACTATGTCATTGTGGTCTCGATCATGTGTCTGAGCATGGTGGCGGTGGCGGTGTTCCTGGCCGTGGTCTTTGGGCGGGTGCCGCTGATGGCCTTTGTGCGGGCCATGATCCCGGTGGAGGCTGTGGCCATTTCCACGCAGTCTTCCCTCGCCACCCTTCCGGCCATGCTGGACACCGCCCAGCGTCTGGGGGTTCCCGACAAGGTCAGCGGCATGGTCCTGCCCATGGCGGTGGCGCTGTTTCGAATGACCAGTCCGGCTGGCAATATGGCCGTGGTGATCTATGTGGCCCACATCTACGGGGTGACCCTCAGCCCCGCGACCCTCGGGGTCGGGGCTCTGGTGGCCGCCACCGTCAGCCTGGCCGCCGTGGGCATCGCCAGCGCTGTGACCTTCTTCACGACGCTGGGACCGATCTCCATGGCCATGGGGGTGCCGATGGAGCTGTTGCCCCTGCTGCTAGCGGTGGAAACCCTGCCTGACATCTCCCGGACTATCGGCAATGTCACCGCCGACGTGGCCGTCACCACCATGGCGGCGGAGTGGAGCCTGGCAGAGGACACCGCTGACGCGGCGGCCCAAGTTGGGTGAGCGTCAGGCCGCGCGGCCCCTACGCTTCAGGGCCACATAGAGAGCCCCCTCGCCGCCGTGCCGCCGGTGGGCCTCGGAGATACCGGCCACCACCTCCCGCAGGGCCGGTCCCGACAGCCACTGGGGGGTCATGCGCCGCAGCACGCCGCCGCCCCGCGCCCCCTTGCCGGTGATCACCAGGACAGCGCGGGCCCCGCCGTGCCAGGCCCGCAGGACAAATCCCTCAAGGGCGGCCTGGGCCTGGCTCTGATCCAGGCCGTGCAGATCGATGCGACCGCCGATCTCCTCACGCTCCCGGGCAATGCGATGTTTTCGTCCGGGCTCAATGGCCTCTGGCCCCAGCCAGGCGTGGTGGGGGCGCGGTGGGGCCTTAGGCTCGGGGATCGGTATTCGCGCCGCCGGGGCGTTGGAGTCGATCTGGCGGGCCAGCAGCTCGCGGTCGGCCTTGGACACCCCGCGTCCGGCCAGGGGGTGGACCGTGGCGGCCACCATCGACCAGAGCCGCAGCTCATCGGGCCGGACCGGCCGCTTCACGGCTTGGGGCCGACCTTGGGAACCAGCCGGTGCATCCCAGATCGTGCCGCACGCGCCCCGCCTCGACCCCGGCGGCCTGGCCCTGACCCAGATAGAGGTCGGCCCGGATCTCACCCTTGATGGCACCCCCCACGTCCAGGGCGCTCACCAGCCTGCGATAGGTGGGGAAGGCCCCATT
>JANPAO010000164.1:0-4964 GCA_031429955.1 Phenylobacterium sp.
CCGATCTATTTGGCTATTCCATGGGATCGCGCACGGTCCTGGCGGCGGCCCTTGCGGCCCCTGGGCGGGTCTCCAACCTGATGCTGGGGGGGGTTGGAGGGGCCCTGATCGGCGAGCGCGCCCTGGTCGCCGGCAATCCGATGGCCGACGCCATGCTGGCAGCAGACCCAGAGACCATCACCGAGCCGATGCTCAAGAGCTTCCGTCAGTTTGCCGACGAACAGGGCGACGACCGCGCAGCCCTTGCCGCCTGCTCGGGCGCGCAGAACCCCGACCTCGACCGCGATGCCATGGCTGACCTGCCGATGCCGGTTCTGGTGGTGGCTGGCCAGCGCGATACCCTGGCCGGGGACCCTGAGGACCTAGCACGGATCTTTCCCCATGCCCACGGCGTGACGGTGCCGGGCTGCGACCACTTCTCGGCCATACCCCACGCCCTCACCAAGGCCGCCGTCTTCGACTTCCTTGATGGGGAGCTGGACTATCGGAGCGGAATGTAACGGCTAGGCCTTCGGTCCCATGTTGTAGGGGCCGCCCTTTTTCAGAGCGGTCTGATAGGCGGGCCGAGACTGGAAACGGGTCACCCAGGCAGCGATATTCGGATAGGTCGCGCCACGACCGGTGGAGGCGACGATCTCACCGACAAAGCTCATCTGCACGTCGGCACCCGAGATCTCCGATCCCAGCAGCCAGTCCTTGCCCGCCAGGGAGGCCTCGACATAGCCCAGGTGGTTAGCGGTCTCGCTGTCGATGCGGGGCTTGAGCGGCGTACCGCCTTCGCCCAGGCGACCGACATACATGGCCAGCATCAGCGGCAGCATGGCCGAGCCCTCGGCATAGTGCAGCCACTGCTGATAGGCGTCGTAGGCCGGGGTCGCCGGATCAGGCGCCAGACGCCCGCCCGCATGGCGGCGGATGATATAGTCGATGATGGCCCCGCTCTCGATGACGGTCTCATCGCCGACCGTCACCACCGGCGACTTGCCCAGGGGATGGACGGCGACCAGTTCGGGCGGTGCCAGCCGGGTGGTGGCGTCGCGGGCGTAGTGCTTGATCTCGTAGGGGAGCTTCAACTCCTCCAGCAGCCAGAGGATGCGCTGCGAACGGGAGTCATTGAGATGGTGGACGACGATCATGAGACGGTTCCCTGAGTTTTCTCATCGACCTATAGGGCGACCGAGCGGCCGGCGCCTATAGTCTCGTCCATGAGTCCTCTGATCCTGCCCAATCTTACCGCCCTGCTGGCCGAGGCCGCGCTCCAGGCAGAGGCCCTGACCACCCAACTGACCACTGCGGTAGCGGCCCGTGTCAGCCGCGATGGCCGGCTGGATCGTACCGCCTTGGACGCCGAGCAGCATGTCGCCCACGGCCTGGCCTGGGCGGCGGCCTATGCCCAGACCCTGAGACAGACGGCAGTCTGGGCGCGGGCCCTGGAGGCCGAGGGCAAGCTTGGCGAGGCCGAAGCCTTGCCGGCCCAACTTCTGGCCTTTGAGTATCTCAGCCAGATGTCAGGCGGCATTCCGATGACACAAGGGGAGACCTTTCGACCCGGTGATCTCGGCGTCATGGGTGACCGACTGGCCAAGGTCATCGACCAATTGCGTCCCGGTGCGAGCCAGGCAGTGAAGCACCAGATCGTCAGCCTGCTGGAGCCGTCGCAGGGGCGGTCTTCCCTGGAGGCCAGCGGCCTGGACGCCACCCTGGAGATGGTGCGCGATCAGTTTCAGGCCTTTACGGCGGAAAAGGTCACACCCTTTGCCCAGGGCTGGCACCTGTCTGACACCCTGATCCCGCTGGAACTGCTGCAGGCCCTGGCCGACCTTGGGGTGTTTGGCCTGACCGTGCCTGAGGCGCATGGTGGGGCGGGACTGGGCAAGATCGCCATGTGCGTGGTGTCCGAAGCCCTGTCGCGGGGCTGGATCGCGGCCGGCTCACTGGGCACCCGCTCGGAGATCGCCGCCGAGCTGATCCTGGCCCACGGCACGCCCGATCAGAAGGCCCGACTGCTGCCGGCCATCGCCTCGGGTGCCATCATCCCCACCGCAGTGTTTACTGAGCCGGAGGCGGGCTCTGACCTGGGGTCTCTACGCGCCCGCGCCGTGCGTGAGGGCGATGTCTGGAAGATCCACGGCGCCAAGACCTGGATCACCCATGCCGCGCGCGCCGACCTGATGACCCTGTTGGTCCGCACCGATCCCGCCTCCGGCGATCACCGGGGGCTGTCGATGTTCCTGGCGGAGAAGCCGCGCGGCACCGACTCAGACCCCTTCCCTGCCGCCGGCATCAGAGGTGGCGAGATCGGCGTAATCGGCTATCGGGGCATGAAGGAGTACGAGCTGGCCTTTGACGGGTTTGAGGTGCCGCACACAAGCCTGCTGGGTGGTGAGCTGGGTCAGGGGTTTTCCCAACTGATGGCCACCTTTGAGAGCGCGCGCATCCAGACGGCGGCCCGGGCCATCGGGGTGGGGCAGGCCGCCCTGGATGTAGCCCTCGACTACGCCTTGGCCCGGCAGCAATTTGGCCAGCCGATCGCCAACTTCCCCCGCGTTGCCAACAAGCTGGCGATGATGGCTGCCGAGCTTCTGGGCGCGCGGCGTCTGGCCTGGTATGCGGCCACGGCCAAGGACGAGGGCCGGCGCTGCGACCTGGAGGCGGGCATGGCCAAGCTGGTGGCCGCCCGTGTCGCCTGGGCCTGCGCCGACAATGGTCTTCAGATCCATGGCGGGGCGGGCTTTGCACTGGAGCAGTCGGCCAGCCGCCTGCTGGCCGATGCTCGCATCCTGAACATCTTTGAAGGGGCCGGCGAGATCCAGGCCCAGGTTATCGCGAGGCGACTGCTGGAAACCACGAACCGCTGACCGCCAGTTCGCGCTTCATCCACCGGCGGAAGCGGGCGATCTTGGGCAGGCTCTCCTCCCCCCTGCGGCAGACCAGCCGGTAGGCCTGCTTGGAGCGCACCGTCTGCTCAAACGGCACCACCAGTCGCCCCGCCGCGACATGGTGAGCTACCAAGGGCAGAGGTGCCAAGACCACACCGACCCCATCCACGGCGGCCTGAAGCGCCATGGATAGGCTGTCGAACCAGAGATCTCGATGGGCAAGGTCGAGACCCTGACCCGCGGCACGCCGCCAGGCCCGCCAACCCTTTGGGTCGTGACTGATGGAGATACGGGGAAGCTGGGAGATGTCTTCGCCTTGGGCCAGGCGAGCGGCAAGATCAGGGTGGCAGACCGGCCCGGCCACGATGGGCAGAACGATTTCGGAATAGAGGTCGGGGGGCCGCACCTGCGCCCAACCGGATCCCGACATCCGTCGCCTGGGTCTCGAAATCAACCACCGCCTGGCTGAGCTCAAGCCGCAGTTCGAGGCCGGGGTTCTCGGCTTCGAAGGCCCGCAGGGCGACGAGGGAGGGTAAGGCTGTTGGGGTTTGCATGCCCCTAGCCACGCATGAATTCTGCTCATCTGACAGGCTCAAGTCTCAGGGGCTGTCAGGTGCGGGGCGCAAAGCCCTGGCTGATCAGCCCCACATGGCGCTCGAAAACCTTGCTGAGGGCTTCGGCCTCCGCGCCCTCCCAGGCCGCCAGCCGGTAGGTCCAGGCGTAGGAGGCCATCAGGGCGTCAACGATCAGGTCGAGGTCAGCGGCCGGGTCGACATCACCACGCCCGATGCCCCCCGCCAAGCAGTCCCTCACCAGACCCTTCAAGTGGGCATTGCGCCCAAAGGGGCGGGCTTCAGGTTCTAGGGTCCAGTCGTAGGCTGCGGCGATGTGGGCTAGGAACAGCTTGGTGCGCCGCGTCTCGAAGGCGTAGTGGAAGGCGAACATCGAGGCGAGACGGTCGCGGGTCGAACCCCGGAGATGGGGCACGAAACGGTCGATCTCCTCGTAGAGAACGTCCAGGCGATCGGCCATGACCTGACTAAGCATGTCGCCCTTGGAGGCAAAGGTGGTGAAGACACTGCCGACCGAGACCTGGGCCAACCTGGCGATCTCGCGCACCGTGGTCTCTTCATAGCCGCGAGACTCAAAGAGCTCTCGGGCTGCGGTGAGGACACGCTGGCGTGTCGCCTCTTTTCGCGACTCTCTAAGACCCAAGACTTCCCCCAATACGGCGTCTGACGCACCGCTTTCCGTAAGCTCTAGAATCGGACGGGCTCTCCGAGCCCGGCCGTCAGTCCTGACGCGCGCCGGCCAGGATCACCGCGATCTGATCCCGAGCCCGGGCCTCCAGAACCTCAAGGCTCCAACCCTGGAAGATCGCACCGGGATAGTTGGCCAGGTAACAGTCAAACAGCATCTGGGAGCGCAGTATGAGGTCGATGCCGGAGCGCAGCTCACCGCGCTCAACCCCTAAACGCAGTTGCTGGAGAATGAGATCGTGCAGGGTCGCCACGGGCGGCAGGCTGCGCAGTACCTGCCCCTGGCTTGGCGACCAGGAAACCGAGAAGGCCGCGCGGGCCAGGGGAAGCTGGCGTCCATAGAAGGCATAGCCGGTGCAGAATATCCTCAACAGGGCGTCCCCCACCCCGTCTTTTTCGCAAGCGGCCGCGCCCATCAGGTCAGCCAGGCCGACCATGTCAGACTCCATGATCTCGCGAAACAGGTCGGACTTGTCGGTGAAGTTGGCAAACACCGCCCCGGTCGACATGCCGGCGGTCGCGGCGATGTCGCGAATGGTGGCCCCCTCATAGCCGACCTCGGAGAACAGGTGCCGCGCGGCCGCTAGGACCTTGGCGCGTGTCTGTTGTTTGGCCTGGGCCCGGCGTGTGGGCTCACCTGGCGCGACCTGGCGGGCTGCCAGGAGTGCGGGGGACAGATAGTTCATCAGACGATAGGCCTTTTGGAAGTCCGCCTTGGCGGGTTCGGTGGACAAGACTCCCCGCCACCCCGCAGGCGCGAGGCAGCTTGGAGATCTCACGTTCAAGTTCATGGGGTCGAGCAGGCAGGTGCTCGGGTCATGGGCCT
>JANPAO010000165.1:0-9748 GCA_031429955.1 Phenylobacterium sp.
GGGCGGTCTCTATGATGGACGGGGCCTGGCCGCTGCCCTGACCCTCGGCGCGGTCGGCGTCTGGATGGGCACCCGCTTTATCGCCAGTCATGAGGCCCATGCCGGTGAGCTCTATCGGCAGACCATCGTCGAAGCGGCCGATGAAGATACGGTTCGCACCCGCTCCTACTCGGGCAAGCCGATGCGGGTGCGCAAGAACCCCTATGTCGAGGACTGGGAAACCCGTCCCCAGGATATCCAGCCCTTCCCGCAACAGGCCATGTTGTCGTCGCGCGCGGGCGTCATGGGCGGGATCGGTGGCCAGATCGAAGGCCTGGATGCCGACAAGTCCTGCTTTGCCATGGGCCAGTCGGCGGGAGGTATCCACGACGTCCTGCCGGCGGCGCAGATCGTCGCCGACCTGATCCTCGGGGCGGAGACTGCCCTAGGTCGGGCAGGCCGACTGGTCAGGGCTGACGCCTGACGGTCACACCAGAGGCTTGACCAGGAGAACCGTCGTGAATCCTGCGTCCCACTCTTCGTCGGGATAGCGATCAGCCTCAAGATAACCACGCGCCGCGTAAAAAGCTTGGCTGGCGGTATTGAAGGTGTCGGTCTCCAGCCGGGATTTAGCATGCCCGGCTTTGGCCATGGCGGCTTCGGCGACTTCCATCAGGCGCGACCCAACACCCCTTCGGGCCTGTCCTGGAGACACATGCAGGGCGTTAACGAAGTCGTCCTGCCAATGAACAAAGCCCACGACCGCGCCGTCGCGCTCGGCCACCTGGAACTCGAGACTGCGCTCGGCGACAAAGGCGGCCATGCGTTCAACCTCTTGACGGGCCCGCGCGTCGCCGCCGGGGAGTTGCGGTCGCCAGGTGCTCTCGAAGGTGCCAAGCAAGATTGCCCTCAGCGCGGGGGCATCGGCGCGATTGGCAGGCCGAACCTGCAGGCGGCCGGAGGACCCCATCGGCTCAGGGCGTGGCGGCACGGACAAATGGTTGCGGTGACCAGCGGACGAGGGAGCGCCATAGCCACTCGAAGGGTCCGTACTGGAACCGTGCCAACCAGGGCTGACTCCAGATCAGGATGAAGGCCCAGACGCCGACCACCACGATCAGTTGCTCGAACCGCGAGAGCTGGCCGTAGAGCCCAAACCCATAGCCGCAGAACAGCAGGTTGGTGATGATCGAGGTCATCAGATAGTTGCTGAACGCCATGCGCCCTGCGGCGGCCAGGCGGGCGGTGACCCTGGGTGCGGTCCCGGCCCGGATGATCAGCAGCAGGACCGAGGCGTGGGCCAGGGCGATGAAGGGCCGGCCCACCTGTTGCCAGGCCTCCATCCGGTGCAGGACCAGGGGCTCGAAGTTGCTACTCCAGATGATCCAGGCCAGCCTGGCGGTGAGCGGGGCTGCCACCAGGTATCCGACAGCCGCCATGGCCCCATAGGCCCGGCTCCTCCAGCCCAGGGTGAAGAAGCCCGAACGGAACAGGGCCATGCCCACAAACATCTGACCGATAGCTTCTGGCAGGGTGTCGGTGGGCATCAGGATCAGTTGCATCAGCAGCACCACCTGAGTGCGCGCCTTCAGCGCCTCAAGGAAGCTGCCGCCAAAGCCCGCCAATTCTGCGGCCTTCATGCCTGGCGGGGGCACCACCACGATGGAAGCCTCTTGCCAAGCCTTGAGGGCTGCGGCCGAAGCCCCCGGCGCTGCGGCCGCAGCCCGCAGTGACTCCAGGTGTTCGGCTCCAAGGATGTTCTTGGTCAACAAGGCCAGCAGGATCGCGGCCCCGATGGTCAGCAGCCAACCAGCATTGAGTTTGCGGAACGGGAAGATGAACAGGCCTGCGATCGCGTAGCAGACCAGGATGTCGCCAAACCAAAGGAAATAGGCGTGGATCATGCCGATGACGAGCAACCAGAATAGCCGCAGATAGTGGGTCTGCATCGGCCCTGGTCCCGACCCCGTCTCGGCTCGGTCAGCGATCAGCACCGCACTGGCACCAAACAGCATGGTGAAGAGGGCCCGCATCTTGCCGTCGGTCAGGACGTTGTTGACCGCCCAGGTCCAGAGGTCTGCCCCTGTGGATCCGCCCGCATAGGTCGGGTCAATATAGGCAAAGGTCGGCAGGCCCATGCCGACGATATTCATCAGCAGGATACCGAGGACCGCAAACCCCCGAACGGCGTCGATAGAGATATGGCGGTCGCCCGCGCTCGAACTTGGCATGGTCCCCCCAGGCGATCTGGGGAGGACCATGCGCCGCCTGAGGGGGGGAGGCAACTCAGGCGGCGGAGCTCGTCCTCTGGATCAGCCCGCCAGCTTGGCCGTCGTCTCGGCGATCCTACGTCCCTGATAGCGAGCCCCGTCGAGTTCATTCTGACTTGGTTGCCGCGCGCCGTCGCCGCCGGCCAGGGTGGTGGCGCCATAGGGGCTGCCGCCGGTGACCTCGGTCAGCGCCATCTGACCGGCAAAGCCATAGTCCAGGCCGACGATCACCATCCCGAAGTGCAGCAGGTTGGTGATGATGGAGAACAGGGTGGTCTCCTGACCCCCGTGCTGGGTGGCGGTGGAGGTGAAGGCACCGCCCACCTTGCCGTTCAAGGCTCCCTTGGCCCAGAGGCTACCGGCTTGGTCGAGAAAGGCGGCCATCTGTGAGTTCATGCGGCCAAACCGCGTGCCGGCCCCAACGATGATGGCGTCATAGTTGGCGAGGTCGCCGATCTGGGCGATGGGGGCGTCTTGGTCGAGCTTGAAGTGTGCGGCCTTGGCGATCTCGTCAGGCACGGTCTCTGGGACTCGCATGATGTCCACGGTCGCACCGGCTTCGCGGGCACCTTCGGCCACCGCCTTGGCCATAGCTTCGATGTGCCCGTAGGCGGAGTGATAGAGGACAAGGACCTTGGTCATGGGAGCGTTCCTTTGAAAGGGAGGGGGTTAGGCGGCGTCGACAAGGACAAGTTCGGCGTCCTGCAGGGCGGTGACACGGACAACGGCTTCGTCGCGGATGGCCGCGCCGTCCCGGGCTTGCAGGGTGACGCCATTGACCTCAACCGAGCCTGTGGCCGGCACCAGATAGCCGTAGCGGTGGGTGCCCAGCTCATACTCCGCCGTCTCGCCCGCCTTCAGGGTGGCGGCCACGACGCGGCCATTGGTGCGGATCGGCAGGACGTCGGTGTCGCCGTCGATGCCGCTGGCCAGGGTGACGAACCGTCCGGCCCGGTCGCCCTTCGGAAAGGGCTTGGCCCCCCAACTCGGCGCGCCGCCGACCCGGTCTGGCTGGATCCAGATCTGGAACAGGGTGGTGGGCTCGGCTTCCCGATTGAACTCGGCGTGGCGAATGCCTGAGCCGGCGCTCATCACCTGGACATCACCGGCTTCGGTGCGACCCTCATTGCCCAGACTGTCCTGATGGGTGATGGCCCCTGTACGCACATAGGTGATGATCTCCATATTGGCGTGGGGGTGGGGCGGGAAACCGGAATTGGGTTCGATGCGGTCGTCGTTCCAGACCCGCAGCGGACCCCAGCCCATGCGCTTGGGATCGTGATAGTCGGCGAAGGAAAAGTGGTGCTTGGCGTCAAGCCAACCGTGGTTGGCACCGCCGAGGCTGTCAAAGGGGCGATGCTCGATCATGTCTCGGTCTCCGTCCTTGGGGCCAACGCGCCGATGGCCGTCGCGTTGCTGTTGAGATCAAGGTAGCCATGCCCAGCAAATCCGAAATAGAAACGATGGAAACAGATTGTTTCGGAAAATGTCATGTCACGCCTTCCCGACTTCGAGGCCTGGGCTATCTTCGCCAAGGTGGTTGAAACCGGCGCCTTTGCCCGTGCGGCTGCCGAGCTGGAGCTCTCCAAGGCGACGGTGTCTAAGGCCATCGCCCGGCTGGAGGCGGCGATGGGCACCAGTCTGTTCCACCGTACATCTCGTAAGCTTGCCCTCACCCAGAGCGGCCGCACGGCCTTGGAGCGTGCCCAACGTCTGCTGGCCGAGGGCGAGGCGGTGGAGGCCGAGGCAGCGGCTGAATCGGTTGTCCCGCGGGGACTGGTGCGGCTGGCGATGCCGATGTCATTCGGGATCTTGCACGTCGCACCCCTGATCCCGCAGTTTCTGGCCCTCTATCCGGAAGTCAGCCTCGACCTGAACCTGTCGGACCAAAGGGTGGATCTGGTGGGGGAGGGCTTTGACCTGGGTCTGAGGATCGGCAACCTGCCGGACTCCTCGCTGCTGGCGCGCCGCCTTTGTGGGGTGCGGATCGTGCTGGTGGGATCGCCCGCCTATTTGGAAGCCCATGGCCGTCCGACCCATCCGCGGGATCTGATGAGCCACCCGGTCCTCACCTATGCCTATGCCTTGACCCCGGAGGTCTGGCGGTTCGCTCACCCCTCCCAGGGCGAGCAATCGGTCTCAGTCAGCGGACCCTTGAGGGTCAACAATGCCGATGCCATGACGCCGGCGCTCCTGGCCGGCACGGGCCTGGCGCTCCAGCCGGAGTTTCTGGTCTGGCCTGATCTGTCGTCGGGTGCATTGGAGGCTGTGATGTGCGACTGGCAAACGCCGCCCACAGCCCTTCATCTGGTCTCGCCGCCGGGCCGACTGCGGCCAGCCCGTGTGCGGGTCCTGCATGACTTTCTGGTGGAGCGGCTATCGACCGCACCCTGGGCGGTGATCGACTGACGGTCTACGGCGTGTGGCGCATGGCCCGGGAAAACGTCCCCAGGCAGCCCTGCCATAGGCCGATATGCTGCTTCATCTCGTCGGTGGTCACCCGCAGATTGACCAGGGTGGCATAGGCGACATTGGGTCTGCCGTCGTCAGCGATGTAGCCCCGACAGGCCACCTGACCCTTATTGAAGCTGTTCATCTGGGCGAAGCTCGCATCGCGGGTCGCAAAGGCAGTGGAGAAGACCACCGCGCGGCAGCTCACGCCCTTGGCGTCGCAGTCAACGAACTGCGCCCCGAAGTCGCCGCCGGGAGTTTTGATGTCGAGAAAGACCGAGCCTGCGGCGGAACGGGTGATCTCCGCCTTGGCCGCCATGGTTGTCAGCAGGGAGACGAGCGCCGCAGGGTCACGGGCATCGAAGGGCTTGGCCGGAGTCTTGGCCGGTGTGGCCGCATGAGCAATGACGGCGCAGGCGGCGATGAGAGCAGTCAGGCTGGCGATGCGCATCGAGGGTCCGTGTTTTCATCTACCATAGCCCAATGGCCCGGAACCGGGGCGGGAGAATGGTGCTCGCCCCTCGCGCGCGACGGGATGACAAGCTGCGTGGTCTGTCCTTAAGTGGCGACATGCGCCGACTGATGCTTCCCCTTGCTCTTGCCGCCCTGGCCCTGCCGGCCCTGGCCCAGGACCGCAGCCCCGCCCTGAGGCAGAGCCTCGTGGACCTGGCCTATGTCCTGGGGGAGAGCCACGCCTTGCGGCAGATCTGCACAAGCGTCGAAGACCAGTACTGGCGTACCCGTATGATGAACATGGTGGCCGAGGAGCGGCCAGATGAGGCGCTGGACCGTCGCCTGAAGGAGTCCTTCAACACCGGCTTTGCCTCACGTCAGAGCGAGTTTCCGGCCTGTGGCCCGGCCAGTCGCCGCGCCGAAATCGCGGCGGCCAACCACGGTGTCGACATCTCCGCACGCCTGGCCAAGGTCATGGTCAAGCGCGATCAAGAGGTGCCTCCGACGATCTTCGAACTTCACGAGACAGACGAGACGAAGGGCAGCTTTTCGCGCTAAGATTGTCTCCTAGACATCGGGAGACATCGTCATGGCGGCAACCATAGCTTCCATCGCCTTTCTGATTTTGGCCCTGGTCATCGTGCTTGGCGCCATCAAGATCGTGCCGCAGGGACGGGAGTACACCGTCGAGCGATTTGGCCGCTACACCCGAACTCTGAAGCCCGGCATCTCCTTCCTGACCCCCTTCATCGAGGGCGTGGGCCGGCGCATCAATATGATGGAGCAGGTCCTGGACGTCCCGCGCCAGGACGTGATCACCAAGGATAACGTCTCGGTCCAGGTGGATGCCATTGTGTTCATCCAGGTGATGGACGCCGCCGCCGCCGCCTATCGCGTGACCAATCTCGACTACGCCATCACCCAGCTCACCATGACCAACCTCCGGACTGTGGTTGGCAATATGGAGTTGGACGAGGTGCTCAGTCAGCGAGACCAGATCAATACCCGCCTGCTGGACGTCATCGACCAGGCCACCAGCCCCTGGGGCGTCAAGGTGGCGCGGATCGAGATCAAAGACCTGCAGCCGCCGCCCGACATCACCAATGCCATGGCCCGCCAAATGAAGGCCGAACGCGAGCGTCGCGCGGTGATCACCGAGGCCGATGGGGAAAAGCAGGCGGCCATCACCGTGGCAGAGGGTGCCAAGCAGGCGGCGATCCTCCAGGCCGAAGGTCGCCGGGAGGCCGCCTTCCGCGACGCCGAGGCCCGCGAGCGTGCCGCCGGCGCAGAGGCCGAGGCCACCAAGCTGGTCTCCGACGCCATCGCCAGCGGCGACGTCAATGCCATCAACTACTTCGTGGCCCTGAAGTATGTCGAGGCCTTCGCCAAGCTGGCCGAAAGCCCGCAACAGAAGACCGTGATCGTGCCGGCGGACATGGGCTCACTGGTGGGCTCCATCGCCGGCATCGGGGAATTGGTGAAGTCGATCCAGGCCGACAGTCCGCCCTCGGCTCCACCCAGGCCCCGCGCCACGGCGGTTCCCAAGACCGGAGCCTGATCCATGACCTCTTTGTTTGACCTGATCAGCGTCAACCCCTTTTGGGTTTGGGCGGCCATCGGTGCCCTGCTGCTGGCGCTCGAGGTCTCCACCGGTTCGGGATGGTTGCTATGGCCGGCGGCCAGTGCCGCGGCGGTGGCGGTGATGACCCTGGTCCTGGGTGACGTGGTCTGGATCGGTCAGGTCGGGCTTTTTGCCGCCCTGACCATCGCCACCACCCTGCTGGCCCAGAAGCTTTGGCCGGCGCGACCGGCTGCCGATGCCCACGACATTAATGACAACGTGGCCCGGCTGATGGGCCATCATGGCCGCGCGGTGGCCGACTTTCAGGGACGTGATGGCCGGGTCTTCGTGGATGGAAAGGAATGGGCCGCAGAGCTGGACGACGATGCCCTCCTCAAGGCGGGTGACCCAGTTGAAGTGATCGGCCTCAGCGGCGCACGGCTTCGGGTGCGTCCGTCTCGCTGACTTCAGAGAGGAAGGTTCGTAGCGCTCTGAGGAACGGTACCACTTCCCGAAACTCGCTGTCGGTGAAGCCGCCGCGCAGCACTTCGGTCTGAGCCTTCATGGCGCGCATCACCCCGTGGACGGCCTCCAGCCCAGCTCGGGTAACCTTGACCCGCTTCTTGCGGCCGTCCGAGGCGTCGGCCAGCACCACCACCCAGGACTGCTCGCTCATCTTCTGCAGAATATTGGTGATGGCCCCCTTGGTCAGCATCAGGGCCCGAGCCAGATCGGCCGGGGTCTGGCCGTCTCCGTAGCGGTAAAAGTGGCGCAGCAATTCGAAGTGCGCGTGGGTCATCCGCGCCGGCAGGTGCCGGGTGACCGCCAGCCTCAGATAGTGCTCAATCGCTCCGATCTCGCTGAACACCTCCACGAAGGGATGGTCCTGAGCGACACTGGCGGTCTGCGGTTTCGACATGTTTAGCCCCATATCGTTCAATCGAGAACTATATGGGGAGAGATCATTCGACCTTCAAGGGTTCGCCCGCGCCTCACGCAGCCCACGTCCGGCCAGCGCGTCGGCATGTTCGTTGAACTCATGCCCGGCATGACCCTTGACCCACCGCCATTCGACTGTGTGACGGTCCCGCGCAATATCCAGGCGGCGCCAGAGGTCCTCATTTTTGACAGGCTTCTTGTCGGCCGTCTTCCAGCCCCGCTTCTTCCACCCGTGGATCCACTCAGAGATCCCCTTCATCACATAGGTGGAGTCGGTGTGGAGCTCCACCAGACAGGGTTTCTTCAGGGCCTCCAGCGCCTGGATGGCCGCCATCAACTCCATGCGGTTGTTGGTGGTGTCAGGCTCTCCGCCGCAGATGTCGCGACGATGGCCGCCGGAGATCAGCAGCGCGCCCCAACCGCCAGGCCCCGGATTCCCGGAGCAGGCTCCATCAGTATAGATCACCACCTTGGGTTCGCTCACCCCTGGTCTCCGAACAGAACCAGATCGGGTGCCGCGCGATGTACGGCCAGCTTGCGCTCATACTCCATCGGGTCCTTGGGTCGCACCAGGGCACCGGCCGGTGTCGCCCCCCAGGCCTCAAGGCGGGTCAGAAAGAACCGCATGGCCGCCCCATGGGCCAGGGCCGGCAGGGCCTGTCGCTCGGCCACACTCAAGGGTCGGTGGCGTTCATAGCCTGCCACCAGGGCGCGTGCGCTGGTGATGTTGAAGCTGCCGTCGGCCTCGAAGCACCAAGCGTTCAAGGCCACGGCAAGATCATAGGCCAGGGCGTCGACGCAGGCGAAATAGAAGTCGATGGCTCCTGCAAACTTGCCGCCAGTGAAGAAGACATTGTCGGGAAAATAGTCGGCATGGACAATGCCGCTGGGCAGGTTCTCTGGCCAGGCAAGGGCCAGGCGCTCAAGGTCCCCGGCGATCGTTGCCGCCAGCCCAGGCTTCAGCCCATCGGCCGCCGACCTGAGGGTATCGAACAGGGGGGCCCAGGCAGCTTGGCCAAGGTCGTTGGCCCTCTGGCCCGGAAAGCCTGCCGCTGCCAGGTGCAGCCTCGCCAGACCTTCGCCGGCTTCGCGACAGTGGGCCGCCGTGGGTCGTCGCACAGACAAGCCGGGCAGGAACTCGACAATGGCCGCAGGCTTGCCCCGCACCCGCTTTATGGTCTCATCCCCCCGGTCTGACAGAGGCGCTGCGCAGGGATAGTCATGTCGGGCGAGCCACAGCATCAAGTCCAGGAAGAACGGCAGTTCTTCTTCCCGCATCCGCTTCTCATAGACGGTCAGGAAGTAGCGGCCTGTGGTGGTCTCCAGCAGGAAGTTGGAGTTCTCCACCCCCTCGGCAATGCCCTTGAACGCCACCGGGACGCCCAGGTCATAGTCGGCGAGCAGGAGGTTCAACTCCTCGTCGGTGATGTCGGTATAGACAGCCATGCTGGCGTCGGGATGGGCGAGGCCGGGTCGGGCGTCAACCCTCCACCAGCAGCCGAGGTAGTTTGAAGCTGACGGTCTCGCGCGCGGCGTCGACCTCTTCGACCGTCACGGCGAAGGCCGACCGCAGGGTCTCGATCACCCCTTGCACCAGCACCTCGGGAGCCGAGGCCCCAGCCGTCACGCCGACGGTGGTGGCACCCTCCAGCCAAGTCAGATCCAGGTGACTGGCGTCGTCGATCAGATAGGCCTGGGCCACGCCGGCCCGCTTGGCCACCTCCACCAGCCGCACCGAGTTGGAGGAATTGGCCGAACCCAGCACCAGCAGGACATCGCTCCGAGCGGCCACGCTCTTGACCGCGTCCTGGCGGTTGGTGGTGGCGTAGCAGATGTCTTCCTTGTGGGGGGCCGCGATGTCGGGGAAGCGCTCACGCAGAGCCGCGACAATGGCCGCCGTGTCATCCACCGACAGGGTCGTCTGGGTGGCGAAGGCAATGTTGCTGGCATCCTTGGGCACAAAGGCCCGGGCGTCCTCAACGGTTTCGATCAGGGTTACAGCCCCGTCTGGCAGTTGGCCCATGGATGCCAGCAACATTGCCTTCGCCACCCAGACGACCCTGTCGGTGGATGACACGGCGGCCATTGTCGCGGC